>NZ_DBHIEQ010000002.1:96194-105458 GCF_057250505.1 Lachnoanaerobaculum sp.
AAAGTACTTGCACATTTAATTTACTATATTTTGTATCTTTTTTCATTATAATTTAGTATTCTTAAAAAATTATTTCAAAAACTTAATAAAAAAAGAACCTTCAGTCATCAACTGAAGGTTCTCTTATATTAGAATCCGAATCCTTCCGCTATAGCCTTGGCGTCGGCATTCGCCCATTTGCTTATCAAATCGGACTTCATAGCCTTCTTTCTTACCTCAGGTACCGAATGAAAACCGTGTTCCACTATCATACCGAAGACTCCTGCCGCATTGGCTCCTCTAAGTACACCGTAGTAGTCTCCGTTTTCACCAAGTCTGTAATACACACTTCCGTTTATAGTAATGCTGTCATTTTTAGCTACAGTCCACTCACTAAGTGAGCCTTTCTTTACAGAGTCAAAACTTTTGCTCTTTGAAAGTCCCTCGTCAAAGCTTACCTTTGTGAGATTCTCACCAAGCTTATTTGCCATATTTATACACATATCGTTTTCTTTTGCTAAAGTATTTACTATGATAATAGGCTTGTTTATAGCAAGAGGCTGACTGTCTGTAGGATAACCGTTGGCATGAGGATTGTTTGAATTGGTATGCAATGAAATAAATATATCTGCTCCGTTTCTCTTTGCGAAATCACCGCGAAGCGAAATATGTCCGCCGTCCAGATTCTTATCGCTAAATCCGTCAATTGTAATACTTTCGGTAGTCCTTGTCATCACACAGCTGATACCGTAATTTTTCTTTAAGGTATCTCTGAGTGAAAGTCCAAGCTTAAGAACAGCCATAGCTTCGGAATAACCGTAACCGTCATCACCTTCTACGGCATTCTTTGTCTGAAAATGTCCCGGGTCAAGGCAAACCAGCACATTGCTTGCATATATCGCCTTGCCCTTTAATACCTTGCCGGTCTTTAAATAAGCGTCCACCCTGTACTCATATCTGATATAGCCTGTAGCACTCAACTTATCGGTATAGGTAATATTTCCGGTCTTAGACACATCCTTTGAAGCTATTTTCTTTATCTCGACAAAATTTTTTGATGTCTTATCTTTTCTAAAAATAACATATCTGTTTACTTCATTTATGCCGCTGCTTGAAAAAGATAAACTTATCTCATTCTTTGATTTTCTCTCAAAATCCATATTGTCGATTGCTGACTGTATATTTGCCTGTGCGCCGTACACACTGTTTGTCAGTATAAAAAATACAAATACAAATACAGCCGCACCGAGTACAACTATATTCTTAGATAAAGTCTTCATAGATTAGAACATAGGTACAACCGCACCGTTATACTTGGTCTCTATAAACTTCTTTACTGTATCGCTCTCAAGTGCCTTAATAAGTGCAAGTGTAGCATCTGACTTCTGATCTCCGTCTCTTACGGCAATGATATTTGCATATGTTGTAGCCGCAATTGACTTTGCATCCTCGATTGCAAGCGCATCGCTTACCTTAAGTCCTGCCTGTATTGCATAGTTACCGTTTACAACCGCGATATCCACATCACTGAGTGTTCTTGCCACCTGTGCGGCTTCAATCTCCTGAATATCCAAGTTCTTAGGGTTCTCTACAATATCCTGCTTTGTAGCATTGATTCCCACACCTTCTTTCAACTTAAGAAGTCCGTTTGCCTCAAGTAAAAGAAGTGCTCTTGCCTCGTTTGTAGCATCATTAGGTACTGAAACCTTGGCTCCGTCCTTAAGTGCATCAAGTGATTTTGTCTTTCCCGCATAGATACCGAAAGGCTCATAGTGGATTGCACCTGCAGAATCCAATTTTGTACCGTGCTCCTTGTTGAAGTTTTCAAGGTATGGGTAATGCTGGAAATAGTTTGCATCAAGCTCACCTGACTCAAGTGCCACATTCGGCTGAATATAGTCGTTGTACTCAACAATCTTAAGGTCATATCCCTCTTCTTTTAAAACCGGCTTTGCGGCTTCAAGTATCTCTGCATGTGGTGCAGGAGATGCCCCTACAGTTATTGTCTTTAACTCTCCTGTTGCAGATGCGCTCTCACTTGATGATTCGCTTAAAGACTCACTTGCACTCTCACTTGATGTTGTTGTATCTGCCGCCTTCTTTCCGCATCCTGCCAAAGCAAGCAGTGATGCCAAACCTAATGCCAATAAAATTCTTTTCTTCATATATATTCTCCTCCGTTATTTTCTTATATACAATGTATAGACTAAAAACAATATTCTGTCAATCCCTTATACTTGGTATGTTTATAGTCTTTTCTTATAACCTGTTATCTTACTCTCTTATCAGAGTGCTTGGAACTTCTCATAAATATCTCCTGTATTATCTGTACAAGAATAACCAAAATAGCTACAGTGATAAACATTATATCTGTCTGATATCTGTAGTAACCGTAGTTGATGGCAATAGTACCGAGTCCTCCGCCGCCTGTAAATCCGGCCATTGCGGAATAACCTAAAATAGTGGTCACGGATATGGCTGCACCTACCAACAGAGACGGTCTTGATTCAGGCAAAAGTACCTTAAATATGATTTGCATATTGCTTGCACCCATAGACTTTGCGGCCTCTATTACTCCGGCATCCACTTCTTTTAGAGAAGACTCCACCATTCTGGCAATATACGGTGCAGCCGCTATAACAAGAGGCGGTATAACCGCGACCGGACCTATGGAAGTACCTACCATCAATCTTGTAAGCGGTATAACCATAATAAGCAAAATCATAAAAGGCACTGATCTTATCAAGTTTATAGCGGAACCAAGTACTCCGTTTAATACAGGCATAGGCTTGATACCGTTTGTATCGCTCACCACCAATAAAACTCCTAAAGGAATACCTATCACATATGAAAAGAATGAAGAGGCTGCAGTCATCAATAAAGTTTCATACAAGCCTGTCAAAATCATTGAAACCATACTAATTCTCCTCTCTCTTTTCAAGACTTATTTTTTCATTACTATTATCCGGAAAATCAAGCTCATGGTAGCTCATTTTGATACTGTCAAGGTATCTCTTTGCCTTTTGAGCCTCTTCCTCACCCGATATCTGAATAATCATATGTCCGCATGCACTTCCACCTATATCCTTAGTCTGTGCATACAGTATATTTACAGGAATATCACAGGAGAGAATCATATTTGAAAGCACAGGCTCAAACGAGCTTCTGCCGTCAAACTCAATTCTAAGCTTAACACCTGAAACTATTTCTTTTCTCTCCATAACATCGCCAAGTATCAGCTTCTTTCCTATTTCAGACTGCGGATCGGTAAAAATATCTTCGACCTTGCCGACCTCTGCAATCTTACTGTTTTCAATTATTGCCACTCTGTCACAGATACTTTCAATGACCTTCATCTCATGAGTAATCACTATTACGGTAATGCCCATTTTTTTATTGATATCCTTTATAAGGTCAAGAATCTGCCCCGTGGTATTCGGGTCAAGTGCGGATGTGGCCTCATCACATAATAATAATTTCGGATTGGTGGCAACCGCCCTTGCAATCGCCACTCTCTGCTTTTGTCCGCCTGAAAGCTGTGCCGGATACGCCCTTTCTCTGTCTGAAAGACCTACAAGGTTTAAAAGCTCCTTTGCCCTCTGTCTTGCCTTGGCTTTCGGTACTCCGCTTATTTCAAGCGGAAAGCAGACATTATCAAGGATATTTCTTTGTGAAAGCAGGTTGAACTGTTGGAATATCATACCCATATCTCTTCTGACTCTTCTTATCTGAAGTTCACTCATGCCCTTTAATCCTTTACCCTCAAAGAAAACATCTCCTTCAGTAGGTATCTCAAGATAATTGATACATCTTACAAGTGTAGACTTTCCCGCACCCGACAGACCGATTATTCCGAATATCTCACCTCTGTTTATATCCAGATTGATATTGTCAAGGGCTTTGACATCGCCGTTTTTGGTATGAAAGACCTTGCCCATGCCCTTTAAACTTACAATAGAATCCATACTCCCCCTTACTCACACAGTTCTACTATAGACTGTGCAAATATCTTCGCTGCGGCTACCAGCTCGTCAATCACCACGAACTCATCCGCACCGTGCATTCTTGTATCCGTTCCCGGGAAAACCGCACCGAAAGCGACACCGTTTTCTATATCATGTACATAGGTTCCTCCGCCCATAGCGATACACTCTCCCTTAAGTCCTGTGTAGTCCTCATATATTGAAAGAAGTGTCTTTACAAACGGTGAATTTGCATCCACCTCATGAGGCAATTTTACAGTATCATTCAAAAGTTCCACATCAATACCCTTAAACTTCTTCTTTACGGTTTCAAGTATCTTATCTCCGTCACCGCTTACAGGTATTCTGCAGTCAAAGAATCCGTGCAATCTGTTGTCCTTTAAATCAAGCATTGAAAATGCAAGTGTAAGTTCACCGCTTTTTTCATCTTTTACAGCAATACCCAGTGCCTCACCGCTTGTATCTCCATGCGGCATCAACTTGTAAAGCTTCTTTATTGTTTCAATCTTATTTGAAGGTGAGAATTTAAGTCTTGAAAGCAGCTCAAGCAGTCCTGTTATAGCGTTGTTACCCATTTGCGGAGTTGAAGCGTGAGCATTTGCGCCCATTGCGGTTATTTCAAATACAGGCTCCAGGTCATAACTAAACTTTATACCTGTCTCCTTTGTTACCTTTTTTGCCTCTTTTTCCACCTCATCAACAGTAAATCCTTCTATTACAGCCTTTGCCTTAGGCGGAACCACATTTACCTTTGTTCCGGCGTCAATACTTACAAGTCTCTTATCTCCTGCATCCTCAACTACAGCCAAAAATTCTCCCTGAAGCTGTCCCTTTTCTATATTTACTACAGGAAACTCTCCGTCAGGTGAGAATGTCATAGGAGCCTGCTTTTCCTTTGTATAGTAATACTTGATGCAGGCGCCACCGCATTCCTCATCCGTTCCGAGTACAAGTCTGGCATTCTTCATTACAGGAATACCCAGTTCCTTAACCGCACGAAGTGCATAAAGTGCCGCAACGGCAGGTCCCTTGTCATCAGATGTTCCTCTGCCGTAAATTCTGCCGTCTAAAACCTTAGGTTCAAAAGGATTTGTTACACTCCATCCCTCGCCTGCCGGTACGACATCAAGATGTGCGAGTATATCAAGCCCCTTTGCCTTTTTGTTTAAATCTATTGCTCCGGCATAGTTGTCATAATTTGTAATATCAAAGCCGTACTTATCCGCCATATCAAGTGCTAAAACAAGTGCTTTTCTCGGGCCGTCACCGAACGGAGCACCTTCCACATACTCGCTTCTCTCACTGTTTATCGCGCAGAGTCTTTTTATATCCTCCACCATCTCATCTTTGTGCTCATCTATATACTTTTCTATCTCTTCTCTGTATTTTCTCATAATTTTCCTTTCTAGTTCTTTCCGAACTCGCTAAGTACAAGTCCTTCGTTTCTTTCCTCCACCATTCTTATACTCCACGGATGTGTGAATATAAGCAGAGGGCGATCTTTAAGGTCTTTGATTTTTTTCATATCACTTGTGCCCTGAATCTTATCAATATCCACAGTAGACGACTCGTCAATCCACCTTATATGCTCATAAGGCAACTTGTCAAGTTTTACATCTACATTGTATTCATTCTTCAGTCTGTAGGTCAGTACCTCAAACTGCAGTACACCTACGACTCCCACTATAATCTCTTCCATTCCGGTGTTGTACTCCTGGAATATCTGAATTGCACCCTCCTGTGCTATCTGATACACACCCTTTAAGAATTGCTTTCTCTTCATAGTGTCCACCTGACGTACTCTGGCAAAATGCTCAGGCGCGAATGTAGGAATTCCCTCAAATTCCACATTATTTGAAGTGGTCAAAGTATCTCCGATACCGAATATACCCGGGTCAAATACTCCTATAATATCTCCTGCATATGCCTTTTCCACTATCTTTCTCTCATCCGCCATCATCTGTGTGGACTGGTTTAGGCGAATTTTTTTATTTCCCTGTACATGGATAACCTCCATGCCTGCATCATACTCACCTGAGCATATTCTCATAAAGGCGATTCTGTCTCTGTGCGCCTTGTTCATATTTGCCTGTATTTTGAATACGAATGCGGAGAAAAACTCATCCTTCATAGGGTCCACATAACCTTCATGTGTCTTTCTCCTTAGCGGTGACGATGTCATCTTAAGGAAATGCTCAAGGAAGGTCTGCACTCCGAAGTTTGTAAGTGCGGAGCCGAAAAATACCGGGCTTAACTCACCTACCGACACCTTTTCCATATCCAGATCGTCACTGGCACCGTCCAAAAGCTCTATATCATTTCTCAATATATCCGCATAGTCAAATCCGATGTAGTCGTCAAGCCTACTGTCGTCAAGTTCAATAAGCTGTGTATCCACTTCCTTCATACCTGCATTTGCGGCTGTAAATTTATTTATCTGCTTTGTCTGTCTGTCATATACTCCCTTAAAGTTCTTTCCCGAACCTATAGGCCAGTTTACAGGGCATGTCCTTATACCCAAAACACTCTCGATATCGTCCAAAAGCTCAAAAGGATCTCTCGCCTCTCTGTCAAGCTTATTTATAAATGTGAATATAGGTATCTTTCTCATCACACAGACTTTAAAAAGCTTGATTGTCTGTGCCTCAACACCCTTACTTGCATCTATTACCATGACTGCCGAATCAGCCGCCATCAAAGTTCTGTAGGTATCCTCCGAGAAATCCTGATGTCCCGGTGTGTCAAGTATATTTATACAAAACCCCTCATAATTAAACTGCATAACCGAAGATGTTACAGAGATACCTCTTTCCTTTTCTATCTCCATCCAGTCACTTACCGCATATTTGGCGGTCTTTTTTCCTTTTACACTTCCGGCCAAGTTTATCGCTCCTCCATAGAGCAAAAACTTCTCTGTAAGTGTTGTCTTACCCGCATCAGGGTGTGATATTATGGCGAATGTCCTTCTCTTACTTATCTCTTCAAAGTTCACTTAAAAATTCCTCACTATCTCATCAAATATCTTTTTTGCCACCTCAAGTTTGGACAGCTTATCAAGTATTATCTCTTTATCATTTGTATATATGGTAACCACATTTGTATCGGTTCCAAAGCCTGCACCTTCAACCTTTACATTGTTTGCAACTATCATATCTACATTTTTACTTCTCAATTTCTTTTTTGAGTTTTCTTCCATATTTTCGGTTTCCATAGAAAATCCGCATAAAAACTGTTTTTTGGAATTCTCCTTCTTCCTCTCTCCAAGCTCCTTTAAAATATCCTTGGTTCTTGAAAGTTCTATAGACAACTCGTTATCTTTTTTCTTTATTTTTTCATTGCTGTATTTTGCAGGTGTGTAATCCGCTACCGCGGCGGCCTTTATTATGATATCCTGTGAATCCGATATCTTCATTATCTCATCATACATATCCTCTGCGGACTTTATATCAACTCTGTTTATAAAATCAGGCACAAACTCATCTGACGGTCCGATAACCAAAGTTACCTTGGCACCCCTGTAAGCGGCCATCTTTGCAATCTCAACCCCCATCTTTCCTGTAGAGTTGTTTGAAATATATCTTACAGGGTCAATAGCTTCTCTTGTAGGTCCGGCACTGACACATACTTTCTTACCTGCCAAATCCTTTTTATTAAATAACGCCCTCTTAATATATTCCAAAAGCATCTGCGGCTCCGGCATCTTTCCGGCTCCGCTATCTCCACATGCCAAATGACCTACCGCAGGCAAAATAACATCCATACCGTAAGTTCTAAGCTTCATCATATTGTGCTTTACTATCTTATTTTCATACATTGCAGTATTCATGGCAGGTGAAACTACCATATGGCATCTCATTGCAAGTGCCGTAGTTGTGAGCATATCATCCGCAATACCGTTTGCAAGCTTGCCTATCACATCGGCACTTGCAGGTGCGATGAGGAAAACATCCGCCCACTTCCCAAGCTCTATATGATCAACTTTAAATTCAAAATTTCTGTCGAACGTATCTGTGTACACTTTATTTGCAGTCAATGTTTCAAATGTCATAGGTGTGATAAACTGTGTGGCATTTTCAGTCATAATCACCTTTACATTTGCTTTTTGCTTTTTTAACATACTTGCAAGAGTTGCAATCTTATACGCCGCAATTCCTCCTGTAACCCCAAGTAATATATTTTTATTTTCCAGCATAAAGCCTCCAAAATCCTTATTAAATATCATACTTACCGATTATACGCTATTTTATTATTGCAAGCAAGAAGAGAGATTAGTATACTTTAGTATAAAGCTTTTATTTTAATACTAAGAAGGACAATTTTATGATTTTAGCAATCGATATGGGTAACTCAAATATTGTAGTAGGTGGAATCGACAATAAGCAAATATATTTTCTTGAAAGAATTACCACTCATACTACCAGAACTGAGCTTGAATACTGTATGTATATCAAAGGTATACTTGATATACATGGTGTAAAGGCAAACGATATAGAAGGCGCCATCCTTTCAAGTGTGGTACCTCCGCTCAATATAACCATAAGAAATGCCGTAAAGAAAATACTCGGTATTGAATGTATGCTTGTAGAGTCAGGCATGAAAACAGGTCTTAACATACTTATGGACAATCCGAAATCTGTAGGATCCGATATGATAGTCGATGCCGTTGCCGCTATGGATGAATACCCTCTGCCTCTTGCCATCATTGATATGGGTACTGCAACCACCATCTCCGTAGTTGATATACACGGCAATTATATAGGCGGTATCATACATCCCGGACTTCGCATATCACTTGATACACTCAGCTCAAAGACCGCTCAGCTTCCGCAGGTAAACCTTGATATGCCTAAGAAGGTTATAGCCAAAAATACCGTTGACAGTATGAGAAGCGGTATCTTATTCGGACACGCAGGTATGATGGACGGAATAATATCCCGTATGGAAGAAGAACTTGGACAAAAACTGAATGTGGTTGCCACAGGCGGACTTGCGCCTTTTGTCACACCTCTTTGTAAACATGATATTACAGTGGACGACAACCTGCTTCTCAAAGGGCTTTTAAAACTGTATATGAAAAATCAATAAAAAATTGCCACCGGCTAAGTCGGTGGCAGTTTTTTTATATCACTTTTTATTTCTTTCTCTTTAAAAAATCAGGTACATTTATTTTGGCATCCCCATGCGGTCTGACAGCTCTGATACCGGACTGCTGACCGTAAGTATAGCCTCCTGTATAAGGATTTTGATTGTTCATAGGCTGATTATTCATACCTTGATTATTCATAGGCTGATTGTTCATAGG
>NZ_DBHIEQ010000002.1:105558-120532 GCF_057250505.1 Lachnoanaerobaculum sp.
ATAGGCTGATTGTTCATAGGCTGAGATATATTCTCTCCCTGATATGAGCCGTAGTTTCCGGTATAGCCGCCATAGCTTGTCTCGGAGTAATTGCCCTCACCGAAGCTTTGTATATTGCTTGGAGGATAGTCGCTCTTTGGCTGTTCCATCTTAGGCTGTGGCTGTAGTGGAGCCGTATTCAAATTCTGTGAAAAAGACTCACTTCTCTTAGGTATAGTGTTTTGATGCTTTATATTCACATCTCTGACAAGCTCTCCCACAGGAGTGTCGTTGACAGCTGCAGTAACACCTGTAGCGATAACTGTAATCTTTACACTGTCAGGCTCCGTATCATTACATGAAGCACCGAAGATAATATTGGCCTCTTCACTTACAAGCTCACGTACATAGTCTGTTGCCTCATATGCCTCAATAAGGCTGATATCACCTGATACCGAAATAAGCACATGAGTGGCATTGTCGATACTTGTCTCAAGAAGCGGTGACGAAACTGCCGCCTTAACAGCATCCAGCGCCTTGTTGTCACCTGTTCCGTAACCTATACCGATATGTGCAAGACCCTTGCCTGTCATTACGGTCTGAACATCCGCAAAGTCAAGGTTGATAATAGCTGTCTCACTGATAAGATCGGTTATACCTTGAACACTCTGTTGCAACACCTCATCAGCCTTTTTTAAAGCGTCAGGCATAGTAGTCTTTCTGTCCACTATCTGAAGCAATTTCTCATTAGGTATTACAATCAAAGTATCCACATACTGCTTCAGATTCTCAATACCTGCAAGCGCATTCTTCATTCTCTGTCTGCCCTCAAACGGGAAAGGCTTTGTAACTACTCCTACTGTAAGTATACCAAGGTCCTTTGAAGCTCTTGCAATAACAGGTGATGCACCTGTTCCGGTACCGCCACCCATACCGCAGGTAACAAATACCATATCTGCATTCTTAAGCTTATTTGTGATATCTTCTATATTCTCTTCCGCTGCTTTTTCACCTACCTCAGGCTTAGCACCTGCACCAAGGCCCTTTGTAAGCTTCTCTCCTATCTGGATAATAGTTCCAGCTTTACAGTTAACAAGGGCCTGCTTATCGGTATTGACACCGATGAAGTCTACACCCTCCACATTTTCATCAATCATTCTGTTTACGGCATTATTTCCCGCACCTCCGACACCTACTACGATGATCTTCGCTGCATTCTCATTTACCGGCTTATTTATTTCTAACACAGATATTTTTCCTCCTGTACACCTACACTTAAGCAAACTCTCATCTAATAATAAAGGTTTTTGATATAAATATCAACTTATTTTTCTTTAAAGTGCAATGTAATAATTTATCTTTTTTTAAATGTATATGTAGTATTATCCTTTATAGGATTGTAATTATCCAGATATAGCGTACCTGATAAATCCTTTATCTTCTCCCATATATCTCTAAGTTCACCAACTTTTCCGTTAAGTTCACTTGAATCCCCTAAATAAACTTCAATATTACCGATATAAAGCGTAATATTGTTGTCTGATGATATCGTAATTCTGTCGACATTTATCCCATATCCCACCAAGACCTGTGTGATATCAAGCATCTCTTTAAATACATTCTCATTTGATATAGGGAGCTTCTCATATAGCACAATCCTGCCGAAATCCAGTCCGTCTATAACAGGTATCCCTTCCAAAAGAGTGTTTGAACTTTCCACCACAATACCGTCCTTATCAAAATACATATATGAACTCATATACTTTACACAGCCGACCACACTCTTTTCATAAACAATGATGTCCGCACTGTGCAAACCGGTTACATATATATCAATACCCTGTATAAAAGGTATATTGTAATCTTTTTTGAACTTACTTCTGAAAACGTTATAAAGCGTTACTTTTGAAAATTCATTCGGAAATATCATTTTTTTCATCTCTTCATCGCTGTATCTGGTATTTCCTCCAAAATTGAACTTATCTATCTTTACCGAATAGACACCCAAAAATATAAAGGCAATAACGGCTAAAACAATATATAATCTTTTCATATCATTATTCCATCTTTATAGTTCTTGCCACACTGTAAACCAAACCGATTTCAGCCAACAATACCGATATAGAACTGCCTCCATAGCTTATAAACGGAAGAGATACCCCGGTATTTGGCATAACACCGGTAACTACCGCTATATTGAGTATTACCTGTAGAGACAAATGTATTACCACGCCTATAACTATGTAGCGCCCTTCCAAATCTTTTACAGAAAACGCTATCAATAACATTCTTCTTATAATAAAGGCAAATACGGCGAGTATCATAAGTACACCTACAAGCCCGAACTCTTCCACTATTATTGAAAATATCATATCGTTTTGTGCCTCAGGTATAAAGAACTTTTGCATTCCCTGCCCCAGACCTTTTCCGAATATTCCGCCCGAACCTACAGCATAGAGTCCCTGCACTACCTGATATCCGCCGTCTCTGCTGAACTTTTCAGGCTCGGCCCATACAAGCAGTCTCATAATACGGTAGTTTCTGAATCCCCATGAATATAAAAGCTTTACAATGGATTTTGCACTTGCCAAAATCGCGGCAAAAGCTATAGTACCGCCTACAAACAGTCTTTTATTTGAAGTACCGATAAAGCTCATACCTAAAGCTATCAAAAAAATAATTATTGATGTACTTAAGTTCGCTACAAGTACCAGTACTACCGGGATAATAACCCATAAAAGCAGCCGCCACAATCTTTTTTCGGTAACTTTCCTGTCAGCGGAATAAAGCTCATCTTTATATTTTACCAAATAATAAGTAATAAATAAAATAAGCGTAACCTTAACAAACTCCGAAGGCTGAAATCTTATCGGACCTACAACAATCCACCTCCTCGAACCGTTAACACTCTTTCCTATAGCAAGCACTACCGCAGATAAAAAAACACTTCCGCCATACCAAATATACGCCCTTTTTACCCACACTTTATAAGGAATAAACATCAATATTCCAAATACAACAAAACCGAACAGCGTATATTTGATCTGATTTTTTACAAAGTATGCAGAGTCCTTAAACTTTATTCCTGCAGTATATGAGCTTGCCGAATAAATCATTATTACTCCGAAAATCAGCAAAAAGATAATCATAAACAGCATAGTGTAGTCACAGTAGATTCTGCCTGTTTTTTTCTTCTCTTCTTTAGGCTTTGTCTTATTTTTTTCTTCTTTAGGCTTTGAAGGCTTAGGTCTTTCAACCTTAATACCCTTTTTTTTTGCCTTATTTATGAGTTCTTTTTTTTCCTGTTCGGTCTTTTGAGGCTTCTTAGTCTTTATATCATCAGCCATATTATCCTAAATCCCTGACACAGTCCTTAAATATATGTCCGCGTTCCTCATAATTTTTGAACATTCCCCAGCTGGCACAGGCCGGTGACAAAAGGACATACTCTCCCGCTTTTGCTTCACTTGCACACAAACTTACCGCTTCCTGCATGCTCTCCACCTTTGCTATATTTGTAAATCCGTGCTTTTTTGCACAATCCGCAATCTTATCGGCGGTGGCTCCCATCAATACAAGTTTCTTTACCTTTGTACCGAAGCTCTCTATCCACTCGTCATACTCCGAGCCCTTGTCATATCCGCCGCCTATAATATATGTAGCGGCAGGCATGGCAAGCACCGCCTGTATTGCGGCATCCGGATTGGTACCCTTGGAGTCGTTATAGTATTTTACTCCTTTTACTTCCTTTACAAACTCTATTCTATGCTCAACCGCCTTGAAGTTATAACAGGTGTTAACAATGATATCCATAGGCACACCGTAAGCATAGGAAATAGCCATAGCTGCCATTACATTTTCATGATTATGTCTGCCGAGTATATTCAGTTTGCCCGTATCAAGAAGTTTGGTAACAACACCTTCCTTGTTTTGTACAACAAACCCGTCCTCAAGATAAAATCCTTCACCAAGTTTTTCTTTACTTGAGAAAAATATAACCTTAGCCTTTGCTCTCTTTGCAAACTCTCTAAGTGCCTCATCCTCATAGTTGAGTATACAAAAATCATTCTCATCCTGATTTTTTTCTATATCCTCTTTTACCCTTATATAGTTCTCCATAGTATGATGTCTGTTCAAGTGGTCCGGAGTTATATTAAGTATTGCCGATATATTAGGTTTAAAGTCTATTATTGTCTCAAGCTGAAATGATGAGGTCTCAAGTACGGTAACCGTATTTTCATTTGTCTTATCCGCAATATCTGTATAAGGTATACCTATATTTCCTACAGTGAATGCACTTTCCTTAAAGTTTGACATTATCTCGCCTACAAGTGATGTTGTGGTGGTCTTACCGTTGGTTCCTGTAATGGCTATCAAATCTCCCTTTGAATATTTATATCCAAGTTCCACCTCACTCCATATAGGAATATTGCATGATTTTAATGTCTTTACAAAGTCAACCTCAAGGTCGATTCCCGGACTGATTACACAGTATTTCATATCCTTTGCATCTGACTCGTTCAAATCTCCAAGAACAATCTTTATTCTGTCGTGATACTTCTTATCAAACTTATCTAAAATCGCATTTTTATCAAGCTCCTTATTGCTGTCAAAGAGCATCACATCTTCACCGTTTTTTAAAAGTAAGTTTGCGGCAGATACTCCGCTCTTTCCTAATCCTGCAACTCCTATCATATTGCCTCCTAAATAAACAGATATACTAAAATGCCAAGTATTACGGTAACTATACTAAAAACCGTCACAGTTCTTGTTTCAGACCATCCACACAGTTCAAAGTGGTGATGTATAGGTGCCATCTTAAAAAATCTCTTTCCCTTTGTCGCCTTAAAATACCCGACCTGAATGATAACGGATATTACCTCAATCATATATATAAAGCCTATAACCGCTATAAAAACAGGAATTCTGCACATAAGCGCATATGATGCCACAAATCCTCCAAGTGCCAAAGATCCCGTATCTCCCATAAATACCTTGGCAGGATATGCATTAAATATCAAAAATCCCATAAGGCTTCCTATCACTGCACCTGTAACAGGTGTAACGCTAAAGCCCGCCCTAAGCCCAATCAGCATAAAAAATATTGCAACGATAATTGTAACCGATGAACAAAGTCCGTCAAGTCCGTCTGTAAAGTTCACGCCGTTGTCTGTACCGAGTATTACAAACAGTGCAAAAGGGATCCATATAATGCCGAGTTTTAATACTACACCTGTATCAAATGAACCTGTAAACGGTATAAGTACACCGTAGTCAAACCCATACGCCTTGAACAGATATACTATAAAAACAACACTGACTATCAACTGAAGTATAAACTTCTGAGATGACTTCAAGCCTTCGGACTGCTTTTTCTTTATTTTCAGCATATCATCTAAAAAACCTATTATACCATATGATATGATAAATAAGAATACAACGGTAACTTCTTTGTACCTCGGTATCAAAAAGAGACTTGCCGCAAGTATTCCTATCATAAATGTTATGCCGCCCATAGTAGGCGTTCCGGTCTTTTTTAAATGTGCCTGCGGTCCGTCATCTCTTACCATCTGCCCGAACTTCAGTCTGTGCAAAATCGGTATAAAAAACGGACATACTGCTGCAGTAACAAAAAAGCTTATAAGTAACGCAATCAATGTATCTTTTAACATAATTTCTCCAACCCTTTTATTCTCCCTCTCCGGCAGGTGCTCCCGGCAAATCGTTCTTTCCGTCATTCGGTATCACCTCTTCGGTAGAGTAACTTTTTGACTCGGCAGGTGTATTGGAATCTGTAATTCCTTCCGCTGAAGGGAAAGAACTCACATCTATATTCTCATCCACATTTGAATATATGTTCATATATGGCAATACCTCCGTCATAATCTTTGAGAACAGTGAACTTGCATAAGCGGATCTGGCCTGATCTCCCAAATGCGGAGTATCTATAAGTACATAGCATACCACCTCGGGGCTCTGTGCAGGAACACTTCCTATAAATGAAACCAGATAATTTCCGTTTCCTCTCGGATATTTCTCCGCCGTGCCTGTCTTACCGCCTACATCATAACCTGCTACAGCCGCAGCACTACCTGTACCCTCCGCTACCGTTCTTCTGAGTGCTTCATTGATAAATGCCGTAGTGTGTGCCGAAACGGTCTCTCTTACAAGTTCCGGCTCAATATTTTTTATTACGGAACCGTTAGGGTTTAAAATCTGCTTTACAACATGAGGCGTATAATATGCACCTCCGTTTACTACAGACGAGTACGCCGCCGCAACCTGTACCATTGTAACATTGTAGTTTTGTCCGAATGAGTTTGTTGCAAGGTCTGTAGCTCCGGCATTATCCGCCGTATGCACAAGTCCGCTTGTATCCGCCTCTCCCGGTAAATCTATAGCTGTCTTTGACCCGAATCCGAATACTTTTTGATATTTGTAGAAGTTTTGTCCGCCCTCAGCCCTTGATATATCCATCATCGCAACATTACAAGACTCCATAAGAGCCTCCGTCACATTGATTTCACCATGACCGTTTCTGTTGGCGCATCTTATCTTCCATCCGCCTATCTCTTCAAATCCGCGACAATTATAAGTCTCATTTCCGTTTATGGCACCATCTTCCATAGCGGAAGCCACGGTGAATACCTTTGACGGTGAACCCGGCTCATAGGTATCACTGACAGCGTAGTTTCTCCAGATATTGTTCAGTGCATCCACCTTTGCCTTGTCATCCATACCTGCCTGTTGCTCCGCCGTATAGTAGTTGTTCAAATCCCTCGGATTATTCAGATCGAAGGCTCTGCTTGTCGCCATAGCAAGTATCTCACCGTTGTTGGGATTCATCACTATAGCCGCCGTCATATTTGAACCTACCGAGCTTTGCCATTCACTGATATGCTTTTCCACTATCTTTTGAATATTCAAATCAATTGTGGAAACCACCTTGTTTCCGTCTGTAGGGTTTTTGATAACTCTCTCAAGAGACGACTCATCGTTTAGGTAGCCGTACTCTCTGCCGGCTATACCTACAAGCTCATCATTGTATGACTGCTCTATTCCGGTATATCCGTCTCCGTCATTTCCTGCAAATCCGAGTACATTACATGCCGTAGAACCGTAAGGATACTGCCTTTGGTAGCTCTCTTCAAACCATATGCCGCCTATTTTTTCGTCCTTCTTATTATCCTTGTACCACTTATCGTACTCTTTTTTCTTTTCTTCAAAGGCTTCCTTCTGATCATATGTGATATTTTGTTTATACTTTACATATGAACTGTCCGACTTGTCGGCAATAACACCTCTGATTTCTTCTTCACTGTATCCGAATACATCCTTTAATATACCCACAGAAGCGTTAAGGTACTTATCCTGCTCGGTATTTATAAGCTTCGGGTCTAAAATTATATTGTAGACCTTTTCACTTGTCGCAATATAAGTTCCGTTTCTGTCCAGTATATCTCCTCTTCTATAAGGTAAATCTCTGGAATCATACCTTTGCTGTGATAATATCTTTTGATTGTATTCCACTTCCTTTTTCCTCTGCAAAAACAGTATGTTAAAAAACAATGCAGCGAAAGCTATACCAATCATAATCAGGATGATGATAAGCCTTCCCTGCAGAATATCTAAAGGATTGGAAGTATTTCCATTCTTATTTTTTTTGTTTGTCCCGTTTTTATCTTGGGATTTCATCGAATTGTCTGACATATTCATTTTCCGTTTTTTCGTATGTTATAACCTGATTTTTCTTGGCATAAACCATACCAAGCTTATTCATAGCCACATCCTTTATATGATCCAAATCCAAATAAGTTGCTATCATATTTTCAGCCGAGTCATTCTCATCTTTTAACTTTTCAAGATTTGCCTCGTTTTTCTGCGCTTCCTTTATAGTGGAAGTAAGGCGTGACTGTACTGAAATATAGTTTGCACAAAGCGCCAATACGACTACCATAGCTGCAGACAGCACAACAAGATAAGGTAAATTCATAGAAAGTACCTTTTCTCTGTTTTTCCTTACTTTTTTGCTTGGTGACTCTTCTTCCCATGTCTGCGGATATGCACTTTCAAGCTTTCTTACAACATTGCCCTCAGTGTAGTACTCTGTTTGTACACCGGTTCTTCTTATTCCTTGCTTTTTTCTTTTATTAGTTTCTTTCATTTAGACTCCCTTTTCAAATACCCTAAGTTTAGCACTTTTTGCTCTGGAGTTTTCTTCCAACTCCTTTTCACTCGGCAAAACAGCCTTTCTTGTAATCACCCTTCCCTTTGACTTGTTCCCGCATACACATACGGGAAAATTCTTCGGACAGATACATGGAGACTCCGCCTTTTTAAATGCCTGTTTCACTATCCTGTCTTCAAGAGAATGAAATGTGATAACGGACAACCTGCCTCCGGGGTTTAACAGTTCAATCATTACATTCAGTGAATCCTTCAAAACCTCAAGCTCTTTGTTAAGTTCAATCCTTATAGCCTGAAATGTTCTCTTTGCAGGATGCCCGCCTGTAACTTGTATCTTCATCGGAATTGCCGACTTTATAATGTCCACCAATTCAAATGTTGTCTCTATTCTTTTTTTGTTTCTGTAGGCTACGATATGCTTTGCAATGTTCTTTGCAAACCTGTCCTCACCGTAGTCTCTGATGACGTGAAAAAGCTCGCTCTCCGAATAGTCATTGACAATATCTGACGCTTTCAACTCGTTTCTGTCATCCATCCTCATATCAAGTGGTGCATCAAATCTGTAGGTAAAACCTCTCTCTGCAGCATCCAGCTGATATGATGAAACTCCCAAGTCGACATATATACCGTCAACCTTTTCGATACCTTCTCTTTTCAATATATTTTCAATATTGACGTAGTTATCTCTTACTATTATAACCCTATTTCGGTAATCAATCAATCTCTGTGTTGCAGCTTTTATAGCATCCGCATCTTGATCTATACCTATAAGTTTGCCGCCCTCAAGTCTTTTTACGACCTCCAGGGCATGACCTCCTCCTCCCAGAGTACCGTCCACATAGTAACCGTCAGGTTTGATATTCAAAGATTCTATCACCTCATCCAACAGCACCGACTTGTGACTAAAAACCATAAAAAATCCCATCCTATATACAAACGAATAGAACCTGTGAAATATCGGCTCTATAACAACTAAGATATTAGAACAGTCTGCAAAAAAAATCAAGTTTTTATATTCTTAAGATTAAAAATACCCGGAAACTTCATTCCGGGCATTTTAACTTACAGGTTCAAAAATCCGATTGTAGACATCAAAAGCATAAATAAAAACAGCGCAAACATTACCGTTGCTCTTATAAAACCATACTTGTGGTGTTCTTCATTCTTAAAGTACTTTATTGAATCCAGTAAACAGTTTATTGAAAATAATAAAAATATCAGCGGGAAAAATATTGCATATTTTGTCGGTGCCAAAAAAGCAAATACAACCATCACAATAATGGCAATCGCCAGTATGATATGCAAAACATCCCTGATTAAAAGAAAACCCTGTCGTCTTCTACTTGTCATCTTCCCTACCTAATGTAGCCACCATCACCGCCTTAATAGTGTGCATGCGGTTTTCCGCCTCGTCAAACACTACTGATTTGTCACTTTCAAAAACATCTTCAGTGACTTCATAGCCCTTTACTGCAGGCAGGCAGTGCATAAATATTGTGCTGTCCTTTCCTGTTTTATCCATAAGCTCCTTATTGACCTGATAAGGCCTTAAAAGCTCTATTCTCTCCTTTGCCTTGTCCTCTTCACCCATAGAAGCCCATACATCGGTATATATCACATCGGCGCCTTTAACCGCATTCAAATCATCACTTATATTAAGCTTTGCTCCCGATTCGTTTGCATATCCCTTACAAAGATTCACAAGCTCGGCGCTTGGATGCAAGCTCTTCGGTGCCAAAATCGTCATATTCACGCCAAGCTTTGTCATTCCTATCATAAGTGAGTTTGCCATATTGTTTCTGCCGTCGCCCACATATACAAAGTTCAGTCCTTCAAGCTTTCCGAAATACTCTCTCATTGTAAGTAAATCCGCAAGTATTTGTGTAGGGTGATATTCGTCCGTCAGACCGTTCCATACAGGCACACCTGCATACTTTGCAAGCTCTTCAACTGTGGAATGCTTAAACCCCCTGAACTCTATACCGTCAAACATCCTGCCCAGAACTCTTGCGGTATCCGCCACACTTTCCTTATGCCCGAGCTGTATATCGTCCTTTCCCAGATACTCAGGGAATCCGCCCTCATCTCTTGCACCTACAACAAACGCACATCTTGTTCTGGTTGAAGGCTTCTCAAAAAGCAAAGCTATATTTTTACCCTTCAGTCTGTCGCCGGTGATACCCTTTTTCTTATCCACCTTAAGCTTCATCGCCAAATCCAGCAGATACTCTATCTCTTCTCTTGTATAATCTTTCAATGTGAGAAAATTTCTTCCAAATAAATTCATATAAATACCTCTCTTAAACTGTAATTTCTATTATTATACGCTTATATGTATAAATATGCAATATTTAAATTATAATCTTCTCTGCCTCACAGCCTCATACATAAGGATACTTCCGGCCACCGCGGCATTCAGTGATTCAACCTCACCGAGCATAGGGATTTTTATCTTTTTATCCGTTATATCAAGTATCTTTTTTGATATTCCCGCCGCTTCATTTCCTATTATAAAGGCGGTATCTTTTTTATAATCAGGCCTGTCATATTCTATGGCGCCTTCAAGGCTGCTTGCGTATACTGCAATACCTTTTGAATTAAGCTTACCTATAACTTCCTTCAAATCCTTTACATATATAAAGGGCACTCTGAATATTGAGCCCATTGTAGAGCGTATCACCTTAGGATTGTAAATATCCACAGTATTTTCACTCATAATAATGCCGCTTATTCCGGCACCTTCTCCGGCTCTGACCAAAGTCCCCAGATTGCCGGGGTCTTGTAAGCCGTCAAGTATCAACAAACTAAACGGTCTTCCAGCATTTTTTAGTATACTCTCAAGTGTATACTCTTTTCTTTTTGCAACCGCCAAAACACCCTGCGGTGTCTTTGTATCGGATATTGAGTCAAATACTCTGTCACTTACAGTCTCATACTCCGGAAAAATATTTTTCAGTAAGCTTTTATTTTCATTTTCAAAGCTTTCGCTGACAAAAACCTCGAGTATCTCTTCAGCTTTCAGTTCGCTAAACATCCTGATTCCTTCTATAATGTAGGCATTCTTTTTCTTTCCGGCACCGCTTTTTTTGACCATTGCCACAAGCTCTTTTATCTTTTTGTTGGATGTGGAAGTAATCATTTTATATTCTCCAAATCCTGCTCCCAAAGGTATCTGCTTGCATCGCTAGGCATCCTTAAGTCGCCTCTCGGAGATACGGCTATACTTCCAACCTTAGGTCCGTCAGGCAGAGTTGACCTCTTAAACTGTTGTGCAAAGAATCTCTTATAAAACACCTTAAGCCACTTAAGTACGGTCGCGTCCTCATACTCTTTATCAAATGCCGCTTTTGCCATTCTGTATATCTTTGACGGCATAAATCCGAATCTTAATACATTGTATAAAAAGAAATCATGCAGCTCATAAGGTCCCACCAAATCCTCGGTCTTTTGTGCTATCTCACCGTTTTCAGGCGGCAAAAGCTCAGGGGATACAGGTGTATCCAAAATATCATATAAGATATCTGCAATCTTTTTATTGCTTAGAGTATCGGCATAGTAATTTACCAGATGCCTTACCAATGTCTTCGGTATGGAAGCGTTCACGCCGTACATCGACATATGGTCGCCGTTATATGTAGCCCAACCAAGTACCAGTTCAGACAGATCTCCGGTTCCTACCACAAGTCCGTTATCCCTGTTTGCAATATCCATCAAAATCTGAGTTCTCTCTCTTGCCTGTGCATTCTCATATGTGACATCCTTCACGTTTATATCATGCTTTATATCAATAAAATGCCTCTTTATAGACTCTACAATGGAAATCTCTTCAAGGCTTGCACCAAGACTCTTTGTAAGTTCACAGGCATTATTATATGTCCTGTCCGTAGTTCCGAAGCCCGGCATCGTCACAGCCTTTATTCCGCTCTTATCAAGTCCCAACATCTCAAATGTCTTTACACATACCAAAAGCGCCAAAGTGGAGTCAAGACCTCCCGAAATACCCAGTACCACATTTTTTATACCTGTGTGAACCAATCTCTTCTTCAGTCCCAGTGCCTGTATCGTAAGTATTTCCTCACATCTTTCACTCCTCTTTGTAGGATCGTCCGGTACAAAAGGCTTAGGGTCAAATCTTCTTTTAAGTTCAAGTTCTTCTATATCAAGTTCAAACTCGGCCTTAAAATACCCCTCATCATCACAGGTCTTAAAAGTGGTCTGCTTTCTTCTCTCCAAATTCAGTCTGTTTACATCTATCTCAATTCTTACAGCCTCATTTTTGAATCTGTTGCTTTCCGCCAATATCTTACCGTTTTCGGCAATAATGCCCTGACCTCCGAATACAAGATCCTGTGTGGACTCGCCCTCGCCGGCATTGGCATAGATATAGCTGCATATAAGTTTCTTTGACTGATTGCTTATAAGCATATCTCTGTAAGCTTTCTTACCTACTATATCGTTTGATGCCGAAGCGTTTATAATAACATTTGCACCTGCAAGCGCATGAAATACACTTGGAGGATTGGCTACCCAAAGATCCTCACAGATTTCACCTGCGATTGTAAGCCCCTGAAAGTTGGTACATTCAAAGAGTATATTTGCTCCCATAGGTACCACATTGTCAAAGAAATCCACCCATACAGGCTCCTCAAAACCTCTGTTAAAGTATCTCTCCTCATAGAACTCGCCGTAGTTCGGCAAATTCAGCTTGTTTATAAAACCTAAAAGTACTCCGTCGGATATTGCCGCAACAACATTGTAAAGCTTTCCCTTAAAATCAAGCGGCAGTCCGATAAATACAACCGACTTATGACCTGATGTAAACTCTACAATCTCTTTTAAAGCTTTCTTTGCTTCACTGATAAGTATATCTTGAAAAAATAAGTCATTGCAGGTATAGCCTGTAAGGCAAAGCTCGGGAAACACTATGATTTTACTTTTTTGTTCCCATTCTTTTTCAATCGCCTTTTTTATATTTTCCTTATTATATGCTACATCACATACTCTGATATCGGGTGTTACACTTGCAACTCTTACAAAACCGTCTCTCATATCTTCTCTTTCACATCTCCAAATACAAAATTACAGAGTTTCTCATACTCCTTATAAAACCCGCAGTCCTTCAACTCTTTTATAGAATCCAGTATGCCGAAATAGTACATCCCCTGCTTTACCTTGTCCTTTTCATTGAACTTTAATAAAAATTCGTCTCCGAAAGCCAAGAAATCTCTGGCGGAGGCTCTCATATTTGACAGTTTATCTCCCAAGGTTATCATTTTGACCTCAATACATTCTTTTTTCAAATGCTCCAATGTATGTGTCTTTCTCTCAATCCATGACTTTGACTTATCTTCCGATTCCTTACTTACAAGAGCTGCCACTCTTTTGCCGAAATTCTCTCTAATATCTTCAACAGTCACAGACGTATCCTCCACGGTATCATGAAGCAGAGCCGCACATCTTACATCTATGTCATCGGTCATCAGTGATACTATCGAACATACCTCAAGAGGGTGTGTGATATAAGGTATTTCAGTTCCTTTTCTAAACTGGCCTTCATGTGCCTTTGTAGCAAATTTCACCGCTTTTTCTATCATAACAACTCCTTTATTTTCTTATATTACTATTATGCAAATTTTAACTTGAAGTTTTATTTTAAGTCTGCTATTCTAGTCAAAGATTGCTTGTACAAGTGAAAGTGAGGATTATCTATGGCAGATGAAACCAATGTAAATGAAAAACCTAAAAAAAGGAGGTTTTCAAAACTCAAGTATATAATAGCATTTATATTCGTAAATGTAATCATATTTTTTGCAGTTACATCACAGCCTAAGTTTGAAGTTTCTGTAGAGGCGGTGGAGAACTCAAAAACTGTTGATATCAAGGTGGTACAAAAAAGCTTTTTCCCTTTAAAAAGTTTCACTATGACGCTTGACAATGAGCCTCTCTCCTTTACAAAAAACGGAAATACATATGAGGCTACAGCTACAAAAAACGGTACTTTGGAAGTGGTTGCAACCAATCTTAATACTATGTCACAGACTATATATGAAAAGATTGACAAGATAGACTCGACCGCTCCGACCATATTTGCACAGCTTGTAAAAAAGGGTGAACTGAATATAACCTTTGAGGACACACATTCCGATATCGACTATGACAATATATATGCGATAGACAGCAATGACAAGAAAATATTGCCTACAAAGCTTGATAAGGACGAAGGCAGAGCCACTTTTGATTTTGACACCTACGGTATAAAGGCATATGTTTCAGATACTGCCGGAAATCAAGGTGCTGTAGACTTTAACAACAGTGAAATCAATCAGACCAAGCTTATTTCCGCCGAGGGAACCGAAGTAAACGATATTCCGGCTGATGAGAGACAAAACAATGAGAATGATATCTCTGATGAGACTACCTTTGACGTGGGTAACCTGAATGAAAAACCGCCAAAGAAAAATGATGATTATCTGTATGAGAAGCACTAAATTTTCGTTTTCTCCACATAAACAGTAAATAAATAGAGTCGGCCATTATTTGACCGGCTCTTATTTTTTATACATATAAATCAAAAAGTTTTAGGATCCTCATACATCCAAGTCTCATTCCATGGTACCTTCGCATATAACTTATCTTAAACATTAATGCTGATGCTCCCATTATTTTAATCTACTCCCTAAATTATTTTTTAGTATTTACTCTTATCATATGTATCCGGATTTTTGTAAATCCATCCTGCATCAGGCTCAGGCATATTATATATTGCGTCAATATTATGTTTCCTGAATGTATAACCGTTATCAACATA
>NZ_DBHIEQ010000002.1:120632-164025 GCF_057250505.1 Lachnoanaerobaculum sp.
TCCATATATCTGTGTACTATTTCCAATATGATAAGTTCTTTTCCAATCATATCCGGAAAGCGAAAGAAGGTAACAAGCTCATTTTTTCTTGATTTTCTTGTGAAAACCTCCTTTATATTTACATAAGCATAAATTTGAATCATTGGTGTGGGATCTTCTTCATCAAAAAAATCGTATTCATTATCTTCTTTAGACAGTATAAGACTACAATCTCTTTTATATATTGTCACTATTCTATGGTAGTTCATAGCATCAAGTATTTCTTGCATCCTGAAATCAACAAATATATTTCTACCCTCAAATTTTTCCAATATTCTTCCCTCACATATCATATATACATCCCCTTCTTATACTGCTGCCACAAGAGAGCTTTTTTACAAAGCATCCGGACTGCTGTATATCCAATTTGAGTCTTTATTACAGTATACTTTTTCAATGGTGCTAGAATATATTTAGTACAAAACAAAATGAGATATTTCCTTATTTGTTATATAATAAACCTTAGGAGGAACTCATTATGTCAAGTAAAAGAAACCATCACTCAAAACAGTTTAAGCTGGATGCTATCAACTATCGAAATGAACATCCGGATCTTACTCAAGTTGAATGTGCCAAGAATCTTGGCATTGGTGTTAGTACACTTGCCAAATGGGAAAGTCAATTTCGTAATAATGATGGTGACATTCCCGTTCGTGGCTCAGGTAACTATCAATCTGATGATGCAAAAGAAATAGCTCTCCTCAAACGTGAGCTTCGTGATGCTCAGGATGCTCTTGATGTACTAAAAAAAGCCATAAGCATTCTGGGGAAAAGTTAACTATTGCTATCTATACAGAGGTTTCTGCAAAGGTAGAGGCCGCTAAAGTAAATGGGCACCGTGTCTCTACTTCCGGAATGCTTAAATTTTTGGGTGTGTCTCGATCCGGATATCGTTCTTTTCTTAATAGAAAAATATCTTCTGCTATTCAGAGGAAGGAAGCTATTAAGAAGAATATCCGGCTTATTTATGATGCTTCAAAACAAAACTATGGTGCTCCTAAAATAACCAAAGAACTTCGTAAGTCAGGTGAAACTATTACTGAGCGCACTGTAGGCAAATATATGCGTGAAATGGGTATTAAAGCCCAATGGATTAAGCCTTTTACTACCACTACCAGAGACTCTGATTTCAGTACTGAACTTACAAACATACTTGATGAACAATTACTCTTCTACTCAAAATATTTATCTACCAATTTTTGTAGTTTCCCTTCTTTAGCCGCAGGGATGGTATCTTCTAGAACAAAGTTCTTTCTACTAATATCTCGAGAAAGATTTCCAAAGATAAAATTAGTGGAAATATTATAGATAAATGGTGAAGGCACAAATCCACAAACTTGATTTTCTAGGATACGTTTTAAACGTTCTTCAAAATTTGGAAATGTATTTTTCAGACATTTGCTATTATATAATCGCTTAACGAGTTCTGCGATATAGAAGCCTGATTTCATGTACAAATCAATAAACGTCTTAGATGGATTATAAAAAAATCCTGGGTTATCTTTTTCAAAATCATCCACCATCCTCTTCACCACTCGTTTAAGAGTGAAGATCTCGTTGGTATCATTGTATATATCTGTTACTTAAGTGGTGATACATAATCATCTGGAAGTTTGCCTCTCCAGTCAATCCACATTTGCTCAGCAATTGGAATTAATCTTTCAAGCTCTTCCTTAGTAAATAACTCTGTAGTTTCAGGTAAATCAATTAATGATGTAGGACTCTCTTCTATGAATCGTTTCTCACTAGCTTTCTTTCCTTCTTCCGTCGGTGGCCAACGATCAGTCTGAAGCTTATTTAATACTTCTAACTCCGTTCTTTCCCCACTCTCTAGTAATGCAAATAACTCATTTGGTAATTCATAAACCACACGCTGAGGGGCAATTCCTCCCTCCTCGGTAACGTAATAAAGATGATTACCATCTCTCCAGATATGCTGACCGTAACCTTTTACTTCTTCGAACTGGATAACATCTTCCCAGCCTAGTTTTGTTGGTTTCATTTCAAACCTCTTTTACTTAAGTGGTGATACATAATAATCTGGAAGTTCTCCTTCAGATTCAATCCACTGCTTCTCAGCAATCGGAATCAACTCTTCAAGTTCTTCCTTAGAAAAAGTTTCCTATTTTAGGGACATCTATCAAAGAAGCTGGATGTTTACTTATAAATTTTCTTCTAGATTCTCTTCTCTCTTCTTCCGTTGATGGCCAACGATCGTTCTCCGCTTTAAAATCAATTTCACGTGCCGTTCTCCTACCTAATAAATATTCGTTAAAATCAGAAGGATTAATCTCAAAGATACGACGAACTGAAGCTACTCCAAACTCACCAAAAGTGTAGTATTTTCCTTCATGTGTTCGAAAATCATATCCTTTTGGTGATTCAATCTTTTCAAAGGTATCAAACTCCTCCCAAGTTATTTTAGTTAAACTCATTTTAATTGCCTCCTAATTTTCTAATTGTAAATTCTCCCCATGGAACTTTCAAATTCTTAATTGAATCATAAGGGATATCTATTGCCACAGGTTTACTTAGAATATATAGAGTTCAACATAATTATATAAAGTCCAATCGAATAGTTTGATCGCTCTCCATTTTTTTAGCCATGTTAATAATATTGTCTATTTCTCTTGGAGTTATCGGAAGATTTTCATGAGGGGGTTCCCAATGTGTCATACTATCTTTATAAACAACAAATTTTTTATTAATCAACAATTCTCCTTGTGCTTTTAAGAGGAAACCATTCTCTAAATCAAAAGTAATTGTTGATCTTGTTCCTGTAATTTTCATTTCTACCTCTCGAATATAATTTTTTCTACCCCTGTTTTAGGATCTATTGTTGTAATCTTAGTAACATTTGGATTGGCCTTCAATCTTGGTAATTCGATATTTTCCCAAATATTTCCTGGTCTTAGTTCGCTACCAACTACAGCTCTTATTTCACCAGATACTTGCTCTGCGTAAACATTCGAAGCTTCCTCCCAAGCTGTTACACTTGAAGGAGCATTAAAATCCCATTCAGGCATTACAATATTCGTATCATCAATCGTAGATTCTAATGTAACTCCTCCTTTATTTTTTGCTATTTTTTTCGCAACATCCATTCCTCCAATACCATCTGTTCGTCCTGACCAGAAAAAAGCTGTATCTGGATCAGTTTTCAAGCGACCTCTTATTAACTCAACATCAAAATCAGTTTGGGTAAAATCTATTTTTGAATATCGATTCGAAGAAATAGGTAACTCTATAGGCGGCTTATTCGGTTCAGCTATTTTTGATGGTGGTTTGATAGGATTTATTTTCTTATCAATACCTGCTATATCATCTGCTTGCTCACCAATATCTGCAACCTTTGACGGGTAAACTATCTTTGACGGATGCTTTATATTTGAACTACCTGCAATTTCATCTCCGATCCCGGATATTTTTGATGGTACTTTTGAGCCCTTAGATATATCACCAACATCATCCGCTATCTCTGCTACCTTCGATGCAGTGCTTGCTGTTTTAGTACCTTCACTCGCTCCTGTAATGCCACTTGTCACTGCAGCCAACCCTATTTCAAATGCTGCTTGTCCTACAAATTCCGCTCTATCCTCAATACTTCCATGAATTATCTTTTCGTTTGTATAGTCTTTTATAGCCTTACCTAATATCCCCGGGTTCAGCATTATGTCTGTTAATCCCTCTACAGTTTTTATAGGATGTACCGCTGTACTATAAATACCGTCTGCAGTACCAAAAAGTCCCTTTATATACACTCCTCTGTAGTATGACCCTATCATAGACATTACTCCGGCATTCTTCGGCATATTTGTAGCTCCAAGAAATCTTCCGAGTCCATTTGATATTATAGGTATATTTGCAGCATATACAGAATTTCCTGCTTTTGTAGTCTCCCTTATAATGGTATTCCTTAGATTATCATAGTGTATACCTATATTCGGTAATTTTATAAATCCGGCTTCTACAAATGCTTTAAAGTTCTTTATATTTGTATTTAGTGAATCTATTTTGAATACAAATAAAGTATCGGATTATTCTTTACTCTTTTTACAAAGTCCTCACTATTCTTGTTTATATCTTGAAAAGCCTTTTTAGCCTTTGCTTTATCGACATTAAAGTTAATTATTGTAGGCGGTATTGTTACGTTTATATTACTCCTATAACTTTTTCTTGACTTTTCATTTACACCCTTAGCAACCACAGGTCTTGGTCTCATTCTTGCTGCAAATCTGTTGGCGGTATTTCTCCCTGAGCTATTTGCATTTGCGTTAGCATTCTTTGAATATTTTTTAGAATAGCTGTTAGCAGTTCTTCTTTCAAAGCTTCTTGACAAGTTTGTGCTTTGTCTTATATTTTGCTTTCCTAATCTTCTGCCTGCATTCTTTGGCTTTGCCTGTCTCTTTGCTTGTGCTTTTACCTTTGGAGATATCTTCGGCATCTTCAGCTTCGGAGTTTTAGATTTATTTGAAGTCTTTCCCTTGCCACTTGCAGTTGTCTTTTTGCTTACCTGCTTTCCCTTTGCGCTCTTGCCTCTACCTGTGGATTTCCCCTTGTTTCTTGTATTTCCGCTTGGGTCGGTATAATTGACAGGATCATTATCTACAAAGCTGTATCCGTTTAAGCTGATCGCTGACTCTATATCTCCACTTACACTGTCTTCGGATAAGAACACTCCGGTATTTGGATCATAATATCTGGCTCTTAAATAGTATAATCCTGTACTATCCTGCCATTCTCCATCAAATCCAAAGCCGGTTATTAAAGCTTTTTGAGTATCAATAAAATTTGTATCTTCCTTATCTCCAAATGGTGTATAGAATGTATTTTCTTCTCCGATTCTACCTAATGCACTTTCTTTTTCGTCTGTTATAAATGTACTATCGGTACCGGTTGAAAGTTCAACTGTTCTTTCATTTCCATATATAAAATCCGTTTTTGAACTGTCATTATAAACAGATAGCACCTGTGTATCTTCAAAGCTTACATCATTTAGCCTGTATTTACTTTCCAAGGTACCGTTTGCATTCAATTCTTTGGTAAGAACTCTCTCACCCATCGCATCATAGGTTGCTTCAAATATGGTTACATCATTTTTCTTTATTCCTGTCAGGTTATCATTGATATCATATGTATAGCTAAACTTTTCTCCATCACTTACTGCAAATATACGATTTCCGTTTTTATCATATGAATATGTAGTGGTTTTTTTAGGTGATTGTTTTTTTATAAGCCTGTTGCTTTCATCATATGTAAATGTAGTTACTTCTTCTTTATCACCTGTTTTTATAGTTTCACTTATTCTATTGCCTGCATTATCATATGTATAGCTTATATCCTTGGTACCTATATCACCTGTGATACTCTCACTTTTTAGCTGTGATTTATCGGTATAGCTGTACTGATACTCTATATTGGTAAAACCTGTAGTATCTGTTATAGCATTATCTACACTGTCAGATATAGAAGTCTCCTCTGTAGGCATACCCTCGTTGTCATTACTTAAGTCGGTACTATTATCTTTGTCTGTAAAGGTACTTACTTTTGTATCAGCTTCCTTATTATCCTTACTCAACACAACATATTTTTTAGATATTCTGTCTTCACTGTCATACTCCAATGAGACCTTATATATGATATTTCCTGCATCATCAGTATATGTCTTTTCTACTAATTCACCGCTATCATTATATTTTTCTACTATAGTCTTGTTATCCGGTAGATGTGTAATCGTAGTATTTCCCACATATTCATAGCTGACAGTTTTATTATCACCATATGTTACAGATATAATTCTATCTTCACTGTCATATGTATATACAGTTGGCGGCTCACCGACTACTTCAAGCTTACTTAAATTTCCCCTTTCATCATAGGTATAATCTATTGTCTTTCCGAAGGTATCTGTATACTTTAAAATATTTCCGCTGTTATCATACTTATAGATGGAAGTTCCGTTATTCCCTGTAGCTTCTGATATATTCCCATTCTCATCATAGCGGTATTCTAAAAGTTTCTTATTTTCACCACCTGCCGCTTCACTTTGAGATAGTATCCTGCCCTCACTGTCAAGATCATAAGTTAATTGCTTTCCGTCAGCTTTTACTATCTTTATTGGAGTATCACTGTTGCCATATTCATAGTACTCAACATCACCACTTGGATTTTTTCTCTCTACCACTCGCCCCTGACTATCTCTTTTAAAATATGTAGTATGTGAATTTCCGTCACTGTACTCTACTATTCCATTATCATCAGATTTGTAGAAAATATCTCCAATTTTGGTCTCTATAAGTTCTTTTTGTATATCATTATTTTCTTGTTTCTTATTAGGGTTTATAGAAATCAGGCGATTCCTTACACTATATGTAAAATCGGTATCCTCTTTGCCTCCTCCGGTTATTTTTGTAAGATTGCCGTTAGCATCATATGAAAATTTCTCACTGCCTTCTTTACTGTCTTTTTGAGTTATCTGCCCCTTGGCATTGTAATATAACCTGATATCATCCGCATCTGTTTTCATACCTGTTACTTGACTCTTATTATCAAGTGTATATGAAATATTTTCAGATACTCCGGTATTTACATTCTTATATACCTCATTTATTAAGTTTCCTACATTGTTGTAATTATAGCTGTCGGTTTCTCCGGTGCTGTCATTTTCTTCTATCAGCTGACCAAGTTTATCATACTTATATTGTGCATTATATCCGCTGCTGCTCTTCTCTTCTAAAGTATTTCCAAAAGTGTCATAAGTATATGAGAAATCTTCACCGTCAATGCTTTCTGCTGTCACTTGACCTATTTTATCATAGGTGTATGTATGTCTTTTACCACTTTGGTCACTATCCTCTACAAGCTGTCCATACAAATCATAAGAGTACCTTTTTTCATTACCTTTATTATCTGTAATAGAAGTTATGTCACCAAGAGTATCATAGCTATATTTTTCATAGTTTCCCGACGTATCTTTCTTTTCTACCAATCTACTTAGTGAATCGTAAGTATATGTTGTTTTACTGCCGTCTATATCTATGAATTCAATTATATTTCCAAGTGCATCATACTTATACTTTTCACTACTGCCGTCAGGATATACTATCTCCGTATTTTGTCCAAGTGCATCATATCTATATACTATCGGCTGATTTTTACCGTCCACATACAGTATCAGATTGTCATTGATATCATATGAAAACTTTTGTATATTACCCAGTGCATCTTTAGTTTCTACTATATTTCCTTTAGCATCATACTTATATTCACTCTTGCTTCCATCAACATCTTTTTCAGTCAAGAGATTGCCTGCATTATCATATGTATACTCACTGACATCTTCTCCGCTTGATTCTTTTATCAGATTCCCTGATGTATCATAAGTATATTCTGTACCTACTCCATATATATCTACACTTTTTATCAGATTGCCGGCTTCATCATATGAAAAACTTTCCGAAGTTTTATCCGGATATTCTATAGCTGTTACTCTACCCTCTGAATCATATGTATAGCTTGTCTTTTCTCCCAAGCTGTTTGTTTCTGTCAGTAGATTATTAGCACTGTCATAAGTATAATATTCATCTAAATCCTTATTATCATAAATTCTTATGATATTTCCGGCTTCATCATATTGTATATTTGTAATAAGACCGTTATCTTCTGTTTGAGTAATAACTCTACCCTGTGAGTCATACTTATAGCTTGTTTCACTATTGTCCGGCAATATAACTTTGGATAGATTTTCACCATCATAAGAATAATTTGTCTTATTTCCCAATGCGTCTATATTGGCAATAAGCCTATTACTCTCATCATACTCATACTTTGTTTCAAAGTTCAGCGCATCCTTTATACTTGTTATATTACCGGCACTGTCATATGAAAACTGTACAACATCTTTACCGTTAACTTTTCTATTAATCAGATTTCCGGATTCATCATAAGTATCCTTAGTAACGGCACCATACTCATCAGTATGCTCTTCTACAGTATCACTTGAACTTTTATCATAGGTCACATCTTTTTTTGCCGCCTTGACTACCCTCTTTTTAGCCTCACTAAGTACATCTTGATAGTGATAATATTTTCTTACCGATTCCTTATCCTGTACCGCTCCAAAAGCCGGAACCACCTGCCCCAAAAGCAAACTGAAAGAAACCATACCTGCAGCAAGACTTTTACAAACTATTCTGTTTTTCATCCTATTCACCCTTTTTTATTTTTTTGTTTTATATATACAGTATGATATAGACTTCTGTCAAGATTATATTTATTTAGTAACAACTCTTTTTCACCCTATTCGCACATACATTCTAAAAAATACTCCGAAGCCGCTTGGTTTCGGAGTATTTTTTATTTGTATGTCAGTCTATGCAGTTCACCTGTAAGTTGCATTTTTTCAAAGCCGTGCTGTGAAAGTGCCTCATACAGTATTATGGCTACCGAATTTGATAAATTCAGGCTTCTTATATCTCCCCACATAGGTATCCTTATACAGTTTTCTTCATTCTCGGCAAGTATTTCTTCAGGGATTCCCGCGCTCTCCTTGCCGAACATTATATATTCATCACTGTTATATACCACATCCTTATATGTATGATGTGCCTTGGTCGTGGCAAAATACATATGCTCTCTTGCCTTCGGATTTTTCTCATAGAAATCCTCAAGATCTGAATAGACGGTGACATCAAGTTTTGCCCAGTAGTCCATACCGGCTCTCTTGATTCGCTTTTCATTTATTTTAAAGCCCAGAGGCTCTATCATATGCAACCTTGTGTTCGTCGCCACACAGCTTCTTCCGATATTCCCGGTATTGTCGGGTATCTCAGGTTCAAGTAATACAATATTCATTAAAGGCTCCTTACAAACTTTTCAATTCTTGAAAGTGCTTCCTTCAATCTTTCCATAGAATATGCATATGAAACTCTCACATACCCTTCTCCACATTCACCGAAAGCCGTTCCCGGTACTATCGCAATCTTTTGCTCTTCAAGAAGTCTTGTCGCAAACTCCTCCGAACTCATCCCGAATCTTTTTACACTCGGGAATACATAGAATGCTCCCTGCGGTTCAAAACAGGTCATTCCAAGCTCATCAAATCTGTGAAGCAAGTATCTTCTTCTTTGATTATATGACTCTCTCATCCTTGCCACATCGGCATCACCATGTGCAAGTGCCTCTATGGCCGCATACTGACTTGTGGTAGGTGCACACATAATGGCATACTGATGAATCTTGGTCATCTGTGAAATAATCTCCTTAGGTCCTGTAGCATATCCCAATCTCCAACCGGTCATCGCATATGACTTTGAAAATCCGTTTATCAAAACAGTTCTCTCCTTCATACCCTCTATCTGTACTATAGAAGCATGCTCACCCTCATATGTCAGCTCACAGTATATCTCGTCTGAGATTACATATAAGTCCTTTTCAATACATACCTTTGCAATCTCTCTAAGCTCGTCAATATTTAATATGGAACCTGTAGGATTGTTCGGAAAAGGCAGTATGAGTATCTTTGTCTTATCGGTAACCTTTTCAAGTATCTGACTTGCCTTCAGCTTAAATCCGTCTTCAGCCTTTAATTCTATTATTACAGGACTTCCGCCTGCAAGTATTGTACAAGGTTCATATGATACATATGAAGGCTGCGGTATCAGTACCTCATCATCTATGTCAAGCATTGCTCTCAGAGCAATATCTATGCCCTCACTTCCGCCTACTGTGATAATCATTTCACTCTTGGGGTTATATTCCACACCGAGTTTTCTTATCAGATAATTTCTTATCTCCTCTCTAAGCTCCATAAGACCTGAGTTTGATGTGTAGAATGTCCTGCCTTTTTCAAGAGAATATATACCTGCATCTCTGATAAAATAAGGTGTTTCAAAATCAGGCTCACCTACACCGAGTGATATGGCATCTTCCATAGTATTTACTATATCAAAGAATTTTCTGATACCTGAAGGCTTTATTGATTTTATTGTATTTGATAACGGATCTCTCATGGTGTTATAAGTTGCCTCTCATCTTTTTTCTTTGCAGACAGTATGGTTCCATGGTCCTTATATTTCTTAAGTACAAAATGTGTAGCTGTAGAAAGTACGGAATCCATCGGTGCAAGCTTGTCAGATACAAACTGTGCCACATCTCTCATTGTTCTGCCTTCAATAAATACGGTGAAGTCAAATGAACCGCTCATCAGATATACCGCATTTACCTCTGAAAACTGATATATTCTCTCCGCAATATTGTCAAATCCCATTCCCCTTTGAGGTGTGACTCTTACCTCAATAAGTGCATTAACCTTCTCATTATTTGTCTTATCCCAGTTTATAAGTGTATGATAACCGCATATCACACCCTCTTTTTCCATATCCGCTATCTCATTTGCAATAGCCCTCTCATCTTCTCCAAGCAAAATAGCCAGCTCTTCAATATCAATTCTGGAGTTTTTCTCAATTACCGATAATATTTTCTCTCTCATATTTTATCACCTTAAAAATTTCATCTTCAGTAGGTCTGTTGACATACTCCGTGACTTCTTTATCCACTATCGCTTTATCAAGTCCCTTGCTTAAATGACCTATTATCTCAGCGGATATGCCGTTATCTTTTAAGTACTTGCAATCAGCTATAGGATCGTCGGTCATTATAAGCTTTCCGTCTGTTAAAAGCCTGTATATATTAAGCCCGAAGTACTCACAAACCTCAATACAGATCTGAACGACAGGTATTTTTTTCATCTCTATTTCAAATCCGCATCTATGTGACTTTGCAAAATTGTACAATGTATCAAGTATACCGCCCTCTGTCACATCTTCCATGTTACCGCTAAATCCTGCAAATATACTGTCTATATCTACAGGCTTAATATCCGGTCTATCATTATTTATGGGAGATAAATATCTCCCATAATAACCTCTGTCCCTAATATGACAGGCTACACTGTCTAAATATATCTTATTAAAATATCCGCTAAGTTCATCATATCGGTTTTCTATTATTTTAAGAGAACCTTTAAGCCCCGCATATCCGCAAAATATTATATACTTTTCCATTACTGTCCCGGATTCAGATTCGGATCGAAAGCCGGTCCCTGACTTACCTCAGGTGCCTGTGTCTCCGGTGGTGCCTGAGTATCTGCAGGTCCTGAATTATCGGACTCGGATGCCTGTGTCTCTGACGGTGCAGGCGCGACAGGTGCAGGTGCGGCAGGCGCCGTACTTCTTGTACCTCTTATATATATATCATCCGCTTTTCTGTAAGTGTCGCTTGAGATCAAGTCTTTACTTACTTCAACACCGTTTTCCTTTACAATCTTCCACAGCTTTGAAACTCTTCCCTTATGTCCTTCAGACTCCTTCTTTATATATCCCTTTGATTTGGAATTATCATCTATATATGTCTTACCCTTCGGAGTCTCACTGAGTACCTCGGATACAAACTCTATGGTCCTTCCTGCCGGTCTGTCCTCTTTACCCCAAATAGTAAATGTGACATTTCTTCCGGATGTTATAGCCTCCACATATATAGGAGTCTTTCTGTTATTTGTAACTTTTATGTCCTTATAATCTCCCGCTATTGCCGCGTCACCGCTCGGTTGTACATAACCGACAATCATAGAGTGGTTCTTTCTCTCAGTAATGGTTATCTCCGCTCTGAGTGCCGCCTGATAAAGTGTAGTTGCTATCTGGCAGGCTCCGCCGCCTACGCTGTCTATTACAAGACCGTTTTGGTATGCCTTAGCCATCTTATAGCCGTTCTTTATAGTGAAAGGCTGCATTCTTTCATATCCTGACAATGTCTCACCCGGCATCAAAAGCACGCCGTCCATCTTTGCAGTACCTACCGCAATATTTGTGGCTCTCTCAGATGTTGATGATGAATAGTTTGTAGTAAATGTTCCAAGTACATCCTTGATGTTGCTAAGCTCCTCGGCTGTAACACCAGGTTTTTGCTTTGTAACATCCGCCACTATAGTTTCTTCTTTATCCTTTAAAACAGCCTCTTTAAGCTTTGCAAGTGTAGAATCGGCATCTATTGCATAACCTTCCTTCTCAGGGGTTATCTCAAAAGCACCGTTCACTCTCTTTATAGTTGCATCTACAGGAGCGTCAGGATTTTTTCTGTTGGCCTTTTTAAAAAACGACTTAACCGCGTCATCGTTGAATTCTATGTCGGGAGTTATATTCTCAGGTTTTTCAAGTAACTCGGAGCTTTTTGCAAATCTCTCAAGCATATTTCCTGTGGTAAACTTCTCGGCCTCCGACAATATAAATTCTTTATTGGATATATTGGCTCCAAGTTCGGCAAAGCTGCTCTCAAGCTTTTCACCCTTTACATCCAAAACAAACTTCTTTGCGTCCGCTTTTTCCTGCAATGAATTAAGTGCATTGCTCAATGCATCCAATGTGGCTATGTTTTCGCCAAGTCCTTCTATACTGAATCCCTTCGGAAGTCTTTTCTCAGCCTGTATCCCGGCGCTTCCTGCTTCATCCTTATTCTCTTCCTCGGCTTTAGACTCGGTTGCGGTTGTGGTCTCTTCTTTTGACGCCTCACTTTTTGTAGCCTTTTTGTCGGCAGACTTATCATCTATTTTTGACTCGTCACTGCCTGCTTTCTCAGCCTTTGTCTGAGGGTTTGCAGCCAATACATCTATTCTACCTGCTCCACTGCTTATACCTAAGCCTGCAATTGCCATAAATGCTGCAACTGCGACCGCTATATTACCTGTTTTCTTTCTCAATTCCCATCATCCTCTCACTGTAACCAATGCTGAAACTACTACCGGAACTACCATTGCCAGAACTAATATTGCAACTATCGCTATCGAAACAATTCGCCTTTTGTTATTCTTCATATAAACCTCTTTTCTTTTTGAGATAAAATTTTGTCTATCATTCGCTTGGCTTCAGACTCTGAAAGCAAGTCGATATTTACCTTGCAAACAATTCTATGACACTTTAGTAATTTCTGCAAGTCCTCTTTTGTTCTTTTTCTGATAGGAATAAACTTTTTCAGCTTCACTTTCATCATCTCGGTATCACATTCAAGCTCCGGGCAGTACCTCAGTATACTTTGATACAGCATATGTGTAAAATAAGCATCCGAGAACGCCCTGTGCATATGTTTTCTCTCTATTCCGAAATAAGCACAGGCATCAGTCAGATTTTTCTTCATATCCGGAGGTAATATTTTCCTACAAAGCTTATATGTATCAATGCCTCTCTTTTCAAAATCAAGCCCTGCATTATTTGCTTCTTTTCTTACAAAGCTGTAATCAAATATGGTATTGTGTCCGAGCAAATCAAATCCCTCACAAAACTCCACTATTTCTCCGATTACATCCTGTATATATCTTGCAGACTTTATTTCATCTTCATCTATTCCGGTTAGATTTAAAATTTCATCACTTACAGGCATATTCGGATTTATAATACAGGAAAACATCTCCACAATATGAGAGTCTTTCACCTTTATAAGTCCGACTTCTATTATCTTATCCTTTGAAACACTTACTCCCGTCGTCTCAAGGTCAATCACTACATAATCCGTAATTCTCATACCTTCGCACTCAGGCAATCCTCTCTCAAAAAGCAAATATCACATTTTTCCCTTCTTGCAATGCATATGGTCCTTCCAAGTGTTATGAGGTCGGTATTCCACAGTATCCAGTGGTCTTTGGGCAAAATCTCCATAAGCTCAAACTCTATCTTTACAGGGTCGTCACTTTCTGTAAACCCAAGCTTTTTTGTAATTCTCTTTACATGTGTGTCCACCACAATACTCGGCATATCAAAAATATTTCCTCTTATTACATTGGCGGTCTTTCTTCCCACACCCGGCAAACTTAAAAGACTCTCAAGGTCACTTGGAACCTCTCCGTTAAAATCTGAAAGCAACTTTCTTGCACAGGCTATCAAATTCTTTGCCTTACTGTGATAAAAGCCTATGGAATGAATATCTTTTTCCATCTCCTCCACGCTTGCCGCAGCAAACTTTTCAAGGCTGTCATATTTTTTATAGAGGTCTTTTGTAACTATATTTACCCTCGCATCTGTACACTGTGCACTCAAAATAGTGGCAAAAAGAAGCTGCCACGGAGTATTGTACTCCAAATACATCTTCTTTTCAGTGCCGTATGCTTCATCCAGTTTATCCAATATATTTTGTAATCTCTTGTCCGTCATACCGTTATCTCTATTTTTCTACCGCTTGGTTGATATTCATAGTACCTTACTCCTGCCGCATTCAACATCCTTTTGCTTGCTCTGACAGAAGGGCTGTTCGCATACTTGTCGTCTTCATATATAATGGTCTTTATCCCTGCCTGTATTATAGCCTTTGCACATTCATTGCAAGGAAAAAGTGTAACGTATATCTTGCTGCCCTCAAGTGAGCCGCCTCTGTAGTTCAATATGGCATTAAGCTCACTATGTGTGGAGTATAAATACTTTGCATTGTAAGGGTCGCTAATTTCAAGGTCCTTTCCCCACGGAAACTCCTCATCCGAGCATCCCCTTGGAAAACCGTTATAGCCCATTGAAAGTATCTTATTGTCTTCACTTACTATACAGGCACCTACCTGTGTATTAGGATCCTTTGATCTTTTCGCACTAAGCTTAGCCACGCCTATAAAGTATTCATCCCAATTTATATAATCTTCTCTTTTCTCGCTCATAATTCACCTTACATCAATTATTTCAAAACCTGCGGCCTTTTTTAACCTGTTCATTATCGCCTTTCCTATTCCGCTTTCGTCAAACACTTCGGAAAGTATATACTCTACACCCAGCTCATCACATTTTCTTAGGATATCAAAAAGATTGTGTGCAATACTGTCAGGATTCTTTATGCTTCCCAGGCTTAAAATATTTACGCCGCCATTTCCCTTTGCCTCCGCTTCCAAATCTTTCTTATGTTCATCTACGGTAAGCAAAGCCATAGGTTTGTCACAGTCTTTTATCCTATCTTTCATATACCTTAAAACCGCACTCTCATCTCCTCTTACAAGCTTCATATCAGCCTTCGGAGCATAGTGCTTATACTTCATTCCCGGAGCCTTGGGCGCCTCACTGCCTGTAAGTAAATGCTCTATGGCAGGGTCTACATCCACCCTTTCACAAATCTCCCTTAACATCTCAAGGGTAACGGCACCCGGTCTAAGCAGTGTAGGTATATCCGATGTAAGGTCTACGATAGTTGACTCCACACCTATACCTACCGCACCGCCGTCCACTATCATATCTATTTTGCCATCCATATCTTCAAATACATGGCTTGCCTTTGTAGGTGAAGGCCTGCCTGAGGTATTTGCACTCGGTGCAGCTATAGGTACTCCTGCCACCTCTATAAGAGCCCTTGCAATGTCATTACCGGGAAGTCTTACAGCTACAGTATCCAGACCGCCGCTTGTGGCATCTGGAATAATATCTCTTTTTTTCAAAACTATGGTCATAGGACCCGGCCAGTATTTTTTTGCAAGAGTGTAGAAAATATCGGGTATGTCCTTTGCAATATTTTCAACATCATTTACATTTGCAATATGTACTATCAGCGGATTGTCACTCGGTCTGCCCTTTGCGGCATATATCTTTTTTGCAGCCTCTTCCAAAAACGCGTCGGCACCCAGACCGTATACGGTTTCGGTAGGGAATGCCACCAGTCCGCCGGACTTTATTATATCCGCCGCCAATTTTATACTATCATCATGATACAATTCGTCTATATCTTTATTATCTATCTTTCTTACAACAGTTTCTTTTTCCAATTAGACATCTCCCATATTATAGGCATTTCTTCTTCTGCTCTTTATAATTTTCTTTATCTTGCTTTCCTCATACTTTTGTCTTACTTCTTCAAATACATCCGCGTCCACCACCTTTGTGGTCTTTATCACATAGTATTTGTCATCGTTTTTTCTTACTCTTATCTTGCCTTTGACATATCCGTGCTCCGGACAGATACCTATACAGTAGTAGTTTCTTTGATTTGTGGAAAACCACTTTATCTTTTTCTTCAACATCCTGTTACATCTGTCACATATAAGGTCGGAGTTGTGCTTATCGGATATAGCCTCTTCCTTTGTATCAAACAGTGTGGATACAAACTTTGAGTAACCTGAAAAGTGTAAATAAATCTCTTCGTCCGCATTCCTCGGCACACGGTAGTAATCCAATGAATAGTACTCGCTTACAGGCCAAAAATCCATTCTCTGCATTACTCTTGCCGTATAGTAAGCATCATCAAAGGCGTGGTGGAACGGTCTTCTTATATCAATACCCAGCATATGTACGGCTCTTTCAAGAGGTATCCGATCCTGCTCACCGTTAGGGTATCTGATATTGAAGAGTTTTTGAAGATCATAATAAAACAGCGGATATTCAAACTTGTTTTCCACACCGTAAAACTTTATATTTCTCTGAAGCTCCACAAGGTCAAGGTTTCCCCAGGTGCAAATTATCTTTTTTTTATTTCTGTCGTCTATCTCGCAAAATCTGTAAAAATCATTTATAGCCTCTACAAAGGGTACACCCTTTCTCTTAAGCTCTCCGATACCTATCTGCACCACCTCATGCACCTTAAAATGCATCTTCTTGTACACTGTAGGTTTTACCACTCTGTGAAATTCATCAACTATTTCCAAATCACAATTAAGTTTTAAGGCTCCTATTTCTATTATTTCAAAGGGAAGATCTTTGTTGCTGTATTCTCTGCCGTTCGGACTTTGATTCCACTCCAAATCCAGTACTATATAACTGTCCATATCCGCCTTTCCAAAAAAAGCACATCCGAAGATGTGCTTAGATTTTACTCACTTTTCTCATTTTTTATAATAGCATCTTTTCTCATCGGAATACGACAATTCTTGTTATTTCCGAACTCAACTATTACAGTATCATCTGTAATATCAATCAAGACGCCATAAAAACCTGCTGAAGTCTCTACAGTATCACCGATTTCAAGACTTGCAAAAAGTTCAGCCTGTTTAGCCTTTTCCTTCTTATTAGGTCTATAAGCCATAAAGTAAAAAATTGCTGCAATGAACACAACATACATCGCAAAAGCACCTACTCCAAAACCTCCACCTGCATTTGCTGCCGCTAAAATATTCATAATTCTCCTCTTTAACCCTCAAGCATTGTTCTTATTTTATTATTTTTATATTCTGTATATCTGCCTTCGCGTATAGCTGTGCGAATCTCACTCATCATTGTATTATAGAAATAAAGATTGTGCAATACACAAAGACGCATACCAAGCATTTCATTTGCTTTCAAAAGATGCCTGATATAACCTCTTGAATAGGATCTGCAAGCAGGACAAGTGCATCCCTCTTCTATAGGTCTCTTATCTAACTCAAACTTCTTATTAAAAAGATTTAACTTTCCGTGATTTGTGTATACATGGCCGTGCCTGCCGTTTCTGCTCGGGTATACACAGTCAAAAAAGTCCACTCCTCTTTCCACAGCCTCAAGAATATTTATAGGAGTTCCTACGCCCATAAGATATGTAGGCTTGTTCTGTGGCAAATGTTCTACAGTAACATCCAAGATATGATACATCTCCTCATGACTTTCACCTACCGCCAGACCGCCTATAGCATAGCCGTCAAGATCCATATCACTTATCTCCTCGGCATGTGAAATCCTTATATCGTCAAGGATTCCGCCCTGATTGATAGCAAACAGGAGCTGCTCTTTGTTGACGGTATCCTCCAAAGAGTTCAGCCTGTCCATCTCGACCTTACATCTTTGCAGCCACCTTGTAGTGCGGGCCACGGAAGCTTCTATGTACTTTCTCTCGGCAAGTGCCGGAGGACATTCATCAAACGCCATAGCTATTGTGGAACCGAGGTTTGACTGTATCTGCATACTCTCCTCAGGTCCCATAAAAATCTTTCTGCCGTCTATATGTGAATTGAAGTTTACTCCTTCTTCCTTAATCTTTCTAAGTTTTGCAAGCGAGAACACCTGAAATCCGCCCGAATCTGTAAGTATCGGTCTGTCCCAGTGCATAAACTCATGCAAACCGCCGAATTCTTTAATAAGCTTATCACCTGTCCTTACGTGCAGGTGATAAGTATTTGAAAGCTCCACCTGACAACCTATTTCCTTAAGGTCGTCAGTGGATACGGCACCCTTTATGGCCGCCACGGTACCTACATTCATAAAGAGCGGAGTCTCTACAGTACCGTGGACCGTCTCCATAGTGGCACTTTTAGCTTTTTTGTCCAGAGCCTTTATCTCATATTTCATAAAATACCTAAACTACAGCACCGTTGCTGTCTTTATTTATTTCGACTTTTTTAGTCTTTTTCTTCTTCTTGGCATTGTCCGCCTTCTTCTCTTCTATCTTCTTGTCAAACTTATTGCTAAGTATATACCAGAAGACACTTGATAAGAATACTGAAGAATATGTACCTGCAACTATTCCGACCATAATCGGCAATGCAAACTCTCTGATTGAAGAAACTCCCATCAAGAACAGTATGAATATAGTTATAAATGTAGTAAGTGAAGAATAAATACTTCTTGTAAGAGTCTCTGTAACACTTATGTTGATAAGTTCTTCCTTAGAAGTTGACCTTGGCAATATAGCCTTATTCTCTCTGATTCTGTCAAATATAACTATGGTTGCATTGATTGAGTATCCGAGGATTGTAAGTATACATGCGATAAATGTGGAACCTACACTCCAGCGGAATATTGCATAACAAGCTATAACTACAAACACGTCATGTAAAAGTGCAAGTATTGAACCTGCTGCAAAGCTGAAGTCTCTGAATCTTACCCAGATATAGATAAGCATAAGGATTGTCGCAAGCACTGTTGCCACTACAGCATCCTTTTTCATCTCTGAACTTACCGCACCTGATATTGACTCTGCAGTAATCTTTTCGGCATCTACACCGAACTTGTCTGCAAGTGCTTTATTTAACTTCTCTCTTTCATCAAGTGAAAGTGATCTTGTCTTTATAATTACCTGATTTGTACCCTGTACCTTCTGAGTCTGAGTTCCGGCCTCACCGGTTACAGATTCAACTACAGGTACGATATCCTTTGAAATCTCTTCAAGGCTGTAATCCTTATCAAATGTAACATTTGTTGATGTACCGCCCTTAAAGTCAAGTCCGTAGTTGAAGAATCCGCCGATCTTCGACTTGTTAATTCCTGCAAATATTACTCCTATTATAAGTATGGCAGCTGCAATACTCAGAGTAATCTTTCTCTTTCCGACAAAATCTATCGGTTCTCTCTTCGGCTTCTTGCCGTAGAACTTCGCATCGTCAAGACCTACATTATAGAAAGCCTTAAGTATAAACTTTGTAACAAAGAGTGCTGTAAACATTGAAAGGATAATACCCAGTGCAAGTGTCTGCGCAAATCCCTTTACAGTACCTGAACCGCGAATATAAAGTACAGCCGCAGCTATAAGTGTGGTAACATTACCGTCAATGATTGCTGAAAGAGCCTTTTTAAATCCTGAGTTGATGGACTCATATACACTCTTTCCAAGTGCAATCTCTTCTTTTATTCTTGTAAAGATAATAACATTGGCATCCACCGCCATACCGATTGACAGTATAATACCCGCTATACCCGGAAGCGTCAGCGTAATCTCAAAAGCCGACAACAAAAGAACTTCAAGTATGATATAAAGTGCAAGCGCAAGTACGGATGCCGCACCCGGAAGTAAGAATACTCCGATCATGAATGCCGCCAAAACCACAAATCCGACTACTGCAGCTTTCATACTTGTAGATATAGCTGTCTGTCCGAGCTTTGCTCCTACGACATTACTTCTAAGCTCTTCAAGCTCAAGTGAAAGTGAACCTATACGAATGGTAGATGCAAGATTCTTTGCTTCATCATATGAAGTCATACCTGTAATCTGTGCACTGCCGCCTGTAATTGCCGTCTGAACTGTAGGGTTTGAATACACTACATTGTCATAGACAATTGCAATTCTCTGACCGATAAGCTTTGCTGTAGCCTCTGCAAAAGCCTTTGATCCTTCATCTGTAAATGTAAGTGATACAACATACTCGCTCTTACCGTTGTTATCTACGATACCGGCTTTGGCTGTTGCCACCTGATCGCCTGTAAGTACAGTATTTCCCTGCGGATCCAAAAATACCAATGAACCCGGTTTTCCAAGTTCATTCAAGATAGCGTTGGCATCCGATACACCCGGAATATCAATATTTATTCTGTTTGTTCCCTCTCTGTAAACCTCAGCCTCCGTTGAGTAGTTTTGAACTCTCTGCTGTAATTTATAGATGGTATCAGCCATATCCTCATCGGAAGGGTTTTTCTCCACAGTTTGATAAGTGATACTTACACCACCTGCCAAGTCGAGTCCGAGCTTAATCTTTCCCATACCGAACTTGGAAGTTTTGCCGCTCTCATCAACTTTGCTCTCATTTGCACTCTCTGATTCTTTGCCCGACTCAGCTTGTGAACTCTCAGTATTTGCCTTGGTTTCACCTGCCGACGAACTTTCATCGGCTTTAGTGCTCTCACCGCTTGATGCACTCTTCTTGCTCTCTCCCGCTGCAGAAGACTCTGCGCTTGTTATAGCAGTTTCTTCAGCAGTATGTGTCACCTTGGTCACATTACTGTGTTTTCCGCTTTGCAAAACATTGAAAGCCAGAAAACCTAAAAATGCCAAAACTACAAATGTGATAAAGAGAGAGGTTAAGCCCTTTTGCTTATTGTCCTTCATTATCTTCTCCTATTTTACCCAGCTAACGCTGCTTTTATCATTATTGCACATTCAATTCTCTTTTTTTGAAGTTCGCAACCGATATCATAAGTATCTGTAATAGATCCGTGGAAGCTGTATGAATTTGCAGCACAGCCGCCACTGCAATAAAATCTTGCATAGCAATCTTTACACTTAGGTTTGGCGTAAACATTGCAAAGCTTAAACTCATTGCTGATGTCTTTCCTTTTAAGACCGTCAAACACGTTTCCAAGTAAGAACTCATCCTTACCTACAAACTGATGACATGGATATAAATCTCCCCAAGGTGTTACCGCCAGATACTCCGTACCCGATCCGCAACCTGAAAGTCTCTTTGCAACACATGGTCCCTGAGTCAAATCTATATTGAAGTGGAAGAAATTAAAGCCTCTTCCTTCCTTCTTTCTCTTGATATACTCTACCGCAAGCTTATCATACTCTTCCATAATCTTCGGAATATCTTCAGCTTTGATGGCGTAAGTTTCACTCTCTTCGCCTACTACAGGCTCCATACTTGTCTGTTTAAAGCCGAGATCTGCAAAGTGAATTACATCCTTTGAAAACTCAATATTATTTCTTGTAAAAGTACCTCTGATATAGTAATCCTTAGTGCCTCTGCTCTTGGCAAACTTTACAAACTTCGGAACTATAGTATCATAGCTTCCCTTGCCGCCTCTGGTAGGACGCATGGCATCGTTTACTTCTTTTCTGCCGTCCAGACTGAGTACTACATTTGACATCTCTTTATTGCAAAAATCCATGATTTCGTCATTCAAAAGCATACCGTTTGTAGTTATTGTGAATCTGAATTTTTTATTGTTCGGCTCCTCAAGACTTCTTCCATACTTTACAAGGTCCTTTACGACCTGCCAGTTCATAAGCGGCTCACCGCCGAAGAAATCCACTTCAAGATTCTTTCTGTTGCCTGAATTTGCAACAAGGAAATCCAGCGCTCTTTTTCCTACATCATAACTCATCAAAGCTCTTCTGCCGTGGTACTCACCTTCTTCTGCAAAGCAGTACTTACATGCCAGATTGCAATCGTGAGCGATATGCAGACAAAGTGCCTTTACTACAGTCTCTCTCTCCTTGAAATCATTGATATACAGCTCATAGGTATCCTTTGTATAGAGCTCCTCGGCATCTATAAGCTCCTGTATATCGGCTACAGCCTCATCTATCTCTTTGTCGCTGTATTTGTCAATAAGAGCATCTTTTATCTTGGCTTTTGTCTCATCGTCAAGCTTTATAGGTGCTTCTATCTCACCTATAAGTTTCTCCCCGACAGCCATTGCATCATACATCAGCTCATCCACTACATGGACCGAACCTGAATTGACATCCAATACTATATTATATCCGTTATTTTTATACTGGTGTAACAAATTATTCCTCTTTCTATTACAAAGCAAATAGTACAACGCGAAAATCCCCCTTAACAGTCAATGACCGAAAAGGGGGTTTGATACAAGCGTCTTATCTGTTAGGGTTTTCACAGCCCTGGTTTCCAACTGTACAAGATGTCTTGCAAGCTGACTGACAAGAAGTCTGGCACTCACCACAACCACCACGCTTTAAGCTCTCTTTAAGAGTTTTCTCATTTAAAGTAACAACATGCTTCATAAACATTCTCCTTCTATGTCGATAACCGACAACAAGCTTTATGCGAAATTATTTTAGCATAGTTGTATAGCTTTTTCAATAAATATATTTTTCTTAAAAAGGGTAACTGCAAAATTTTATGCTTTGTCACCTTTTTTACGCTTCTTATATACTAAAACAACGCCGAATCCGAGTGACAATCCGAGTAAGACTGCCGCCCAAGGAAGTAGAGAAATTGAAGATAATTTCACATTCGGAACCTTTATTTCAAAGTTCACCGTCTCAATATCACTTAAATTTCCTGCCTTATCCTTTGCCTGTACCTTAAGGGTGTGACTTCCCTTGGTATCTGCAACAAATTCAACCTTACCGTTATTTATCTTATACTCGCTATCTGATAAAAGCTTATCGTCAAGCCAAACGGATGATATCTCATCGCCCGGCAGTTCGGTGCTTAAAATAATATTTACACTTCCCTCATAGCTTTCACCTTCTTTGACTCCGTTTATTATACATACCGGTTTTGTAGCATCATAGATAACTTCTACAGGCTTCATCAAAGACTTGTTACCTGCCGTATCGCTGACCTCAAGGTTGAATACATACTTGCCGTCTTTATTTATAGGGTTTAAGAACTTAAGTTCACCACCTACAAACTCATAAGGTTCGTCCATACCGTTTATAGTAGCTGAAACAATAGAGATTTCATCAGTGTTCCAAACCTCTATACTTGGTGTAAAAGGCTTATTTGTATATGCACCTACAAGCTCTTCCGGTCTAAACTTAAATGTCGCACCGTTTTTATTCACTGAGAAATTGACTTTCTTTTCTGTAACATTTCCCGCCATATCATATATGGTTACGGTAAGTACATAGTTGTCGTCAATATATACAGGGTCAAGATTGAGAATATATCCGCTGCCCTGTTTCTTTGCCTTATATAAAAGTTCTCTTACCTTTCCGTCAGCAACGGATGTCAGAGTGATCTTTGATCTCGACAAATCAATGTTTACATCACTGTATTTTACTACAGGTGAAACAGTTCTTGCATTTGCCGTCAAATCCTCTACGCCGGTTATGGTGATATACGGTGCTGTGGAATCCACATTCACTTTTTGCTCAAACTTTACTTTATCATCCTGTGACTTTGCATTATTCTTTACAACCGAAATTCTGTATTCTCCGTCATCATCAAATAAAATATTCGCCTTGTGATTGCCGCCTTCCTGACTCCAGGAATATCTTGCATTTGACAATACTTCCTTTCCGCCTACATTCTTATATACAAGCACTGAATAATTATCGGCATTGAAATTGTCATCGCTTACATTTACAGATGTGGACTTGGTATTAAGGAAGCCGTTATTTTGGCTGCTTTCATTGTGTATACTCACTCTCGGCTTTACACTGCTGTAGACGCTATGTCCGATTCCGTTACCCATAGGTGTAAATACTCTATCACTTTGTACGCTATTTGCATTGTTTTGTACATTGTTTTCGACTGTATTTGCACTCTGTGTATTACCGCTTTGTAGATTGTCACTTCGTGTTTCACTACCCTGAGTATTTGAAGAATTTTGTACCCTCACATTTGTACTTTGAGTTGTATTGGTTCTTTCACTTGTTGATGACACATTGGTTCTTACATTTGATGAACCCATAGAGTGATTGGTGCTCTGTGTACTGATATCAGTTCTACCGGTTTCACTATCACCTCTCCTGCTTCCTGTGCTTTCAGCATTGTTTGATACTTCACCTACAGTATTATTCTCTGCCCTTGTAGCCGGTCTGCTCTCTTCGGTAGACAATGTAATTCTCGGAACTTCATTAGGAATACTCTCAGGTACTTCCTCAACTGGCGGCTGTACTGCCAAGAAGAAAATCTGATTTTTATTGCCGTTTTTTGATACAAACTGCTTCATACCGTCACTGATAACATTCAATCTGCCTCTTCTTGCAATATTTACCGTACTGCCGATACCGAATAATACATTGCTTCTGTAGATTGTGATATTTGCATTTGCACTTTCTTCATTTGTAAGAGGTGAAAATCCGCTTCTTATCACAATATCCGTTCTTTGTGAATTTGCACTTGTAGCAAGTGAAGGTGTTGCAACGGATGATGTTGCAAGTGTCGGAGGATTTGATACGTCATAGTCTTCAATATCAAGGTGTCCGCCGTTCATTATCACCTTTTTTACATTATCAAAAGAGTTCTCTATAAGTACAGGACTCCAATTGGAATAGCTCTCATCATTTGTATCTCCAAGGTCTCTAGGTGTAGGCATTGTTATAGTGCCGTCACTGTCTAAAAATGATGAAATATTTCTTATATGATAACCGTTTGTATCTCTAAAAATCAACGCTATTACCGTATTTGAAGGAGTAGCCATTGAATCAAAACTAAAAGATCTAAAAATAATTTGTATCATAAAGCAAATACAAACGATTACCGCCATCACCTTCCTACTTCTAACATTCATAAAACTATCTACCCCCTGCTATTAAATTTATTTCTTCAATAATTTCAAAATCGATATCTTTTTTGATATCTTTTAATTCCTGACCGTGATAATTTTCCAAAAGAACAGTCTCTGTGATTTCTTTATGCTTATTTTGCACACTGTAATCGTTTATTTTTCTCACCGCTTTGCCTGCAAACAGTCTGCCTGAGCCTGTCTTTCTGAGAGGCATTGTCTTATTTTGCATACCGGCATCCACAGACCATCTCTTCTTTGAACCGTAGTTTATGATATCTTTGAACGCCTTTCTTATACCAAGCTTAAACCAGATGATAAAGCTTATTATAAAAGTTATGCTCCCTGTAAAAATTCCGCCGTAATATAATATTCTATGCATCAGATGCCTCCGACATTTTGTAATTTATTCTTCAATGAAACAAAATTTGAATTTGACTCTATATCAGGCAAAACACTTGCTTTTTTGTATACTTCCACAGAAGAATTCACATCCTTCATATCTATAAGTAACATCGTGGAAAGACTTATATAAGCTGTAGCATCATCCGGATATTTTTTTATTATATCCTTGTATTTATCCGCCGCCCTGTTATATTCTCCAAGAGTTCTATAGATATCTCCTATCCTGTTTTCAAACAGAATCGACTGTGTATTTGTAGCAAATATCAGGTATTGATCGTAGTATGTGACAGCTTCATACAGATCTTCTTTTGCTCTTTTATCCTGCAAATCAATATTTGCTCTTCTGTAGTATGCATCAGCCAATCCGAAGTATACTTCCGGCAAATACTTTTCCTTTATTTCACTTTCTATATAAGGACTTTTCAATATCTCATTTGCCTTATCCAAAAGTTCAATAGATTTGTCAAAAGGCTTTTCACCCGACTTTTGTATAGTATAGGCATTTGCTCTGTATATCTTTGATAATGTGGTATATATTTCTACCTTTTCCTCCTCCTTTACCCCCGTATTCAAATACTCATCAATATTGTTCATATCCCTAACTATCGTTTCACTGTCACTGCCTATCTCCGACAGAGCTCTTGAAAGTGAAGAATAATACTTGGCCTGCGGGTATTTTTTTGTGTCCACCTTATCAAAATATCTTGCAGCAGTGCCGTAATCCACATCAAAGTTGGCATCTTTACTGTTCCCAAGAAAATATATCTGTCCCATTTTCATCATTATGTCATCATTTTTTTCAAGTTCTCCTTTCCCTGATGCAATCATTGAGGAAAGCACCCTAAGTCCGTTTCCGGTTTGTCCGCTTTCACAGTAATAATCAAGCATCCTTATATATGCCTCTGATTTTTGCGGAGCTATATTTACGGCATCATTTAAAAGTTTTAAAACTCTGCCGTCAATATCATTTTTATTTTTATCAGAAGCTATAGTCAATGTAGCTTCAGATAAATAATTGTTATAGACTTTTGATATTTCTCTTTTCTCCATTCCGTTTGCCGCCATAGCTACAAAAAAACTTGAAGCGGAAATCGTAATTGTAGCTGCAAAAAGAAATATCTTCTTTTTTTGTCTCTTTATATATGAATTGTCAAGATCTTTGTAATGCTTAAGTGCATACGCCATCTCTTTGCAGTTTTCAAATCTTCTTTCAGGGTCTTTTCTTGTGGCTCTAAGTATTATCTTTTCAAGTCCGTCCGAAAGTCTCTCATCCCATTTTCTGATAGGATAAAGCTCATACGGAGGCTCTGACGGATTCACACCTGTCAGAAGATGATACATAGTCGCACCGAGATTGTATATATCGGTCCTTGCATCCGTCTGCCTCAGATTTTCACCTGCAAACTGCTCAGGGGCGGCATATCCGATAGTTCCAAGACAGGTGGTATCTGAAATACTGTCATAGTTATATCTTCTTGCCGTTCCGAAATCTATCAAAGTTATCTTGCCGTCAGGCTTTAAAATTATATTTGAAGGCTTAAGATCTCTGTATATTATCGGAGGATTTTGCGAATGCAGATAGTCAAGTACATCACATAATTGAATTGCATACTCTACCACACTCGCTTCATCAATAGTACCTTTTTCTGATAAAATATCGGATAATGCTCTGCCTTCCACATAGTCCATTACAATTATTATTGTATCTTCATTTTCAATTATATCCGCAATACTTGGCAGGTATGGGTGCTTAAGCTCTTTTAGGAGATTTGTTTCGGTTATAAGACTCTGTCTCATCACCTCACAATTTTTGTTCTTTTCCTTTCTCATCTCCTTTATAGCCCACTGTTTATTGGCTTTTTCGTTCATAGCCAGATAAACAATACTCATACCGCCCTGTCCGATTTTATTTAAAATCTTATATTTACCGTCTAAAAGGCTGCCAATCTCCAACATATCTCACCTACTTTACCTTTATCAAAGCTGCAGAAATATTATCCTGCTCTCTCCTTTTAAGATTTAAGTCTATCAACGCTCTCAGTCTTTCATTAAGCTTTGAATTATCATATCCTTTAATTGCCTTTAGGATTTCCTTTTCGCTTATCTCATGTCTGAAGCCGTCACTGCAAAGTAATAATATATCTCCGCTTCTTACCTCTCCGCAAAAGATATCCGGATTTACATCCTTAGTTGCACCTATACATTGTAAAAGTACATTCCTTCTTGGATCGCTTTTTGCATCCTTTATACTAAGTTTTCCCTCCGCTATCTCTCTTGCGATAACAGTGTGGTCGTTTGTCAGCTGTACCATACCTTTTTCCGATATCTTATAAAGTCTGGTATCGCCTACATGGCAGACAAAAAACTTATTATCCACCAAAAGTATCGCAGTTATGGTGGTCCCGAGATATATACCGTGCTCTTTACCATAGTAGAGCAGCCCTTCATTTTCTGAGCTTAGTATGTTTATAAAATCCGTTCTCATTTGACTTTCATTCCAAACATCACTATACCTGCTGTACTGATATAAAAACCAGTCCGAAACCGCTTCAACTATACTTTTACTTGCAAATTCACCACAGGACAGTCCCCCCATACCGTCACAAATGACCCCGAGACAAACTTCTCTGCCTTTAAACTTCGCTCTTTTTAGGATAATACTGTCTTGATTACAATTTTTCTTTAAACCTACCTCAGTCTGTGCCGCCAAAAAATAATTCATATCTTATCCTATGTGAAATTCAAACTCTTCATTTGCCAAGCTTATTACATCATTATCCCAAAGTTCCACTTCCAAACTCGGTGATACCTTCTCACCGTTCACTCTGGTAAAGTTAAGTGACCTTAAATCTCTGATAAAATATGCTCCGTCCTTTTGAATTATTTCCGCATGGTTTCTTCCGACCGAAGAATTGTCATCTATACAAAAGTCTACATAATTTTTTTCTCTACCAATTCTGAAGGCGGACTTATCTATCACTATCTTTTCACCCGTTCTTCTCCATATCAAAAATGAGTTTATAATATTAGGTGAAAATCCCAGCAATGTAGTCTCACCTATATTTGAAGGATTTTGTAATACTGTGGTCTCACCGTATGTAGCTTTAGGAACCTGTTTTACACTCTCAACCGGATTATTTTCCTTCTCCTTCTTTTTGCCAAACAGTGAGAATTTCTTTTTCTCTTTCTTATTTTGGCTTCCTACATTCAAAGGTTCTTCTCTTCCCGGAATCAAAAGATTATTGTTATTATTTCTATCAAACCCGGATTCTGTTGAAGCTTGTGCTTCCTTTTGCTTACCGAGTCCAAACAATCCCTTTTTCTTTTCAACCTTTTGCGGCTGCTTATCAAGACTCGCAACCTGCACTGCGGCATTCGGAATTGATACATTTTTATATGAGTTATCGTTATTTTCAAAATGGGTGTTTGCCTGATATTGCCTTGACAAAACAGGTTTTGAAATGTTTTCTTCTATATTATATACCTTCCTGTCGGCAATCCCTTTTTTCTCTGTGAACTCATCACTTCTTTCGTCTTTTCTTATATTCGGCTTTTCAATATATCTTTTTTGCTTTAGGGCATCAAGCACATTTAAAAAATTGTCATAGGAGAAATTCTCTTCCTGTGAAAGTTGCTTGGTTATATCGGATGCAAAATATGCAGCCTTTTCATTATTTACCATCATATCAAGTAAGAGATTTTTTAAAAACGAATTCAAGCTGATGTTGTTTCTTCTATTATATATAGGTAATAAAATCAGACTTATATTATTGCCTTCCACAAATATATAATCATTATCAAATATTACCTGATCTTCCAAAAGCATATACTCTTCTATACGACTGATACCTTTACAAATATTTTCAAATATCGCCAAAAGCTCTTCTTTTGTAAGTTCCTCGGTTATATATTCATTCAGACTCTTTGACTTTCCGACTTGATACTTAAGCTGTGTTTTTGTATCATTTGTTATCATGTCTACAGGAAATAAAGCCTCAATATCATTGTTTTTCATCATTCCGATACTTACATTGTCAAGCTTTTCATTTTCATCAATTTCATATATAAGCTCAATACCTTTGTCGGTTGTATTTTTCTTAAACATATATGCCTCCTATCTCAAATTATCTAAAAAAGAAACCTGCCTCAACACATCTGTCAAATCATCACTTGCATTATATCTTTTTACAAATTCTTTTACGGAAAGGTCTGCCGGTATTGATACGGCATTTACATCTTTTACCTTATTGCAGATAATGGTTATTTTATTTGTTATATCAATATTTCCGCCGTTTTCAAGCAGCTGCAATGCTCTGTTCAAATCCGACATCTTCTTCATACCTATGGCACTCTCTTCAAATACAAGGATTATCTTATGTGCAAGCTTGGAGTACAGTTTCAATCTGCTTCCCATGCACAGGTTGCTGTCTATAATTATATGTCTGTATTTGCCCATTCCCTGTAATTCTCTTATCAAAAGTTCGATATTTTCATCATTCATCTCAAGCATATCAAGGGCAATTCTCGCCTCATTAAAGAAATCAAGACCTTCTCTGCTCTTCACCACGCTGCTTTCTATCTTTAGCGGAACATTTTGCTTTTTACTCTTTATTGCATATATTATTTCATCAAATCCTATGCTGCCCTCACCGTTCATAAACAGCTTGGATGTGTTCAGAAGTTCAAAGTTTAAATATAAGGTAGGTATACCCTGCATTGCAAGTCTCTTTCCGTATGCAATAGCCAGTGATGTGGCACCTGCACCACCGTTTACAGGCATAAAAACTTCTACAAGGGTATTGTTTCCGTCATTGAACTTATATGCAATATCTCCGTTTGATGAATCCGCCAGAATGTTTAAAATTTCCTTATATATCTTCTCAGGCTTTTTGAACTTATTTACAGCCTTTATATTGTTCTTTCTCTCTATCAAATCCCTGTCACACAGATACGCCACACTCATCTTTTCCGTATAGAACGATAAATCGTCTTCAATATCCTCGGATACGAGCAATACATCAATAGGTTTGTTGCCTCTGTTACTCTCAAATGAATCTAATGAAGAAAATGTCATTATTTCTATTTTGTCATGATAATTTTTAATATAAAAGTCTGACAATCTCTTCCTGTAATCCTCATCACTATCTACCAAAGCCAGTCTGATTTTCATTAAAAACCTCCTATTTTACAAGTTGTATAAATTTTATGCCGGGCTTTCTGACTACAGCGACACCGCTGTTGTTAAAGCTGCCTGCTTCATTAAACTCAAAATCAATAACTACAGTATTATTTTTATTTATATAACCCCACTTTTTTCCGTCATATACCGCCGCAAATCCGCTTGAAAAAGGCTTTGCATCAATGTAGTCGGTCATCAATTCCACTTCACCTTTTTTGTTTGCAAATCCCCACTTTCCGTCTTTTTTTACCGCTGTAGGTTCATCCGATATAAAGGCCTTCGCTTTATCAAAGCCTTCACCATCCTTTACCTTTCCGTCAAGTCCGAAAATATGGTACTTTCCGTCAAGCTTTGCAATGTATACATTCTGTGCTGTGGCAAATCCGCATTCATCCAACACCACATCATCATATATATAATCTGTAACCTGTGAAAAATCCGACTTTATAATTGCCCATTTGCCGTTATTTTTTACCGCCGCTCTCTTACCTGCAAAACTGCTTGCAAAATCATAGGTATTTTTGCTTGCTTTTTTTGCATTTGCATCAATATAAGAGTACTTACCTTCACTACAATAAGGTGCCAAATTATTGCCGTATACTCCAAGGCTTTCTACACTAAAATCAAGTGCAAGTTTTTTATATCCGTTCTTATCAATATAGTACCACTCATTATCCTTGCACACCGGAGCGTACTCAGGTTCCTTTCCGTACGGATAAATCTTGTCATATATCGCAGCTATCTTATCGCTGCCGTCAGACTTTAAAAGTCCCTGTTTATTGTCATCCACAAACACATAAAAACCGTTTCCGTACATCTTTATATCATCACTTCCGAAATAAACTTCAGAACAGCTTCCCCTAATTTTTCCTTGAAGTGCCAAAAAATCTTCATCATCCGAATTCTTTTCAAGATAAGCATTGACAAGCTTTAATGCATTCACAGTCTGCTTCCTGTCTATATAGTAGTCTGTCATTTTTTTTGCTACATTCTTAGGATAATTATAGCTTTCCAATATGGCATTTCCCTGTTTTTCAAAATCGTTATACTTTTTGAGCTTCAGGTAATCATCCAACATGGCTTCCTGTACAGGTAACTTATTCTTTGTAAACTCAAGAGCCTTCTTATACTGGTCAATGGCGTCTATATAGATTTCCTTTGACTCCAAAGTCTTAGCATTTTTAATATGCTCCGTATAGTTTTTATATTTCCCGGCTTTTCCGCCTATTATATTTCCCCAACCTGACACCAACAGTAAGATTATTATAGGTGCCAATATTTTCTTCATATTCATATATCGCTCCTAAAATCCCAATATCATACAAGCTGTCACTCCGAAAGCCACAAACGGTCCGAAAGGTATCTCATCCTTTACACAGGCCTTTTTTAAAATCACTTTTATCAATCCGTATATTGCAATAGATACAAGTGCCACTAAAAGTACTCCCATCAGTGCATATGTTCTAAGGTACAGACCTAGTGCTCCTACAAGTTTTATATCTCCCATTCCGACTCCGTTTTTGCTTATCGCCTTGCTTGCTGCAAACAACACGACTCCTATAAGCATTGCAACAAGTGAGTCTATAAATATTGCCAATGCTTCCACACTGTTTGTAAAAGCATTTATTATCATCATCACACAAGCGACGGCTATAATGCATACAACCACTTCATTCGGTATTATCTTTTCTCTGTAGTCAATTCCTGCCGTTATCAAGGTTATAGAGATTATCGCTAATGCTTTAAAAGTTTTAAGAATATCAAATGCATATATTTTATATAAAACTCCTATCGCTATACCTACCGAAAGATAAATTACAAATAACATTATATTTTGTTTCAGATTGTTCGTATTATATCTTTTTTTATATATAAACATTGTAATAATATACGCAGTCAGCATAAATGCTATGCAAAAAACTAAGTTCACCATCGCCCATCTCCTATTCTGTCGTATATAGTTTCAGCACTATTCCGTTTCTGCTTGCGTATTCAGTTGCGGCTACTATCGCCTTTTGCTGATCTACACTAAGTTCTTTATTCTTTAACACCAGATAATAATATTTTTTATTGTATTTATCCGGTGTGATATTTCCTTGTTCACTGAAGCCCTCAAGCCTTTTCATATCTTTTTTTATTGCCCTTAAGAACTTGCTTCCGTCCTGATATTCAATCATATCAGTATCCATACTGTGAGTTCTTGCAATATATTTTTCACTTTCACTGAAAATACTTATATCCTCGAATTCGTTTGAATCCAAATTCCTTTTCACCACCGTATTGTCATAGTTGCTTATCTCTTCACCGCGCTCTTTGGTACTCTTATCCCATACCGATGCAGGGATATTCAATTTATTGCTTGCAGGTACTACCGGAGTAATATTATCAAAATTATCCTCTTCGCCCGGTTTTTCTTCCGCACCGTCTTCCAATGCCGCACCTGCCACATTTCCTCCCGCTTCATTCGGTTCGTTAAAGCTTCCGTCGCCTATCCACGCTCTTGTTGAAGCCGTATTCTTCAGTCTTAAATCAAATTTATCTACAAACGGCAGGGGGATCCTCATTTTATATGAGGCGCTTATCTCGATACTTTGCATATCGAGAAAAAAGCTTGACCCCCAGTAATTTATTCCGTTTTTTCCGCCCTGCACCCCTAGACTTTCAAAGTATCCTTTTGGAAAACCTGCGAGGTACTTGTTTGTAACGGCTCTGCTTATCGGCATCGCTACCGCCAGCTTCACCGCATCATATGCTCCGTCTTTTATAACCGCCAATATTCCGTTGAATATCGCTTTTTCATCTGAGAAGTAGTCTGTAACCGATGTGTACATTGCCTGTCCGGAATCATATATTTCCTGTGCACTCTTCCCTACGTTTTCCATTTGAGCCATTATGTCTTCCGGATATGCCTGTGAGTTTTCATCCAATATGTTGTTGGATACATCTGTAGCATTTTCAAGACCGTTCGCACTGGCATTGAAAAATACCTGTATTGTATTCAACATCTTTTTTGTCTTATCACCAAACTCTCCCGCATCGTTTGAAGCAGTTTGCCCTATATTATGTACTCCCAGCTTCTTGGCTATATATGAGTATTCGGATATTTGTTTTGCCGACTGGTCTATAGCGTTTTGTATGCTTGTATATGCTCTATACACATTTAACATACTAAGCAGTGCCATATACGCCGCAATAAAAATCATCAATATAAGACTGGCTTCCACTGTAATAAAACCTTCCTGCTTATCCTTAGCCATAACTTTGCTCTCCTTCTTTAACGCACTACTTTCCAAGCTTCCAATATTCTTGTAAGCTTATAAAACTGTTCATAGATGCTTCTGCCGACTTCTTTAGCTTCTCATAGTTTTCTTCCATAGTCTTTGCTTCAGCTTCATCCGACATATCTACAGGTCTTACACCCCATATTGCCATTCCCATCCCATAGCCTGATGCATCGTCAGCTGCATCAAGACCTGCGCCTTTAGGACTGAAGTAATAATATGCTATATATTTGGTTCTGACCAAATCAGGATCGTAAGTATAGTTAGGATCTTTCCTTGTAATATCTATATGTCCCTCTTCTCTTATAAAATCTCTTCCGCTATAGCTAACTTTTTCTGTACTATCTACTATAACTTCATACTTTTGTTCACTATGCATATTATACATTCTTCCATCATTTAAATATGAATCCCATATGCTATCCAATCCTTTCATTGCTGAAGGAATTTTATCTAAATCCTCACTATATTCTATATTCCATACATTCTGTGTATCGAGTTCATCAATACATATTTGATCATAAAAACATGATGCAAGTTCTCCTTTATTTTCTTCGCAACCAAGTATAAAATCATCCGTTTTAAAAAAACCTGCTTTAGGGAAATCACTGTCCGCTTCCAAATCTATTGCCCCTATTGTTCCTATTGTCTCACCAAATTTGAACTCTTTCTTTTTTGAATCCGACTTTTTAGTATCTTTTTCTTTACTCTCTGATAAGGTATCTTCTTTATTTGTAGTACTTTCACTATTTATACTGTTTTCAGTACCGGCATTAGCCTTACTACATCCACTACCTACTGCTGTTACCAATCCTAATAACCCCATCATCATCAGTATTTTTATATTTTTCATATATTTCTCCTTAATATCCAAGTACTCCCTTATAATCTATCGGATATCCAAACTTACCTTTTATATTAAATTTTTCATTGTTGTTATTGACCTTCGGTATTTGCAAAAATACAGGCTGTATCTGTACTTCGGCTTTTACCTGTAACAGCACTATGGCCTCTTGCATTGAAAATCCTTCTCCGGCATAGTAGAGTGAACCTTCTTTGCTTGCATTGGTCTGTATAAGATTTCCCATCCTGCATATAACACCTTTTTCATCTATCAAGTACTGTATCGCAAGAAATACCATCAGATAGTCCTTATAGCTCATATTAAATGTAGATGCCTTAGTCTTATCAAAACCGTTCAACTCAAGTTTATCCTTACCTTCTCCAATAGTCATTGCATCGCCACCTGCACCTTCAAACTCCTTGTTGAACTCATTTATCTTATTATTGATAGCTTCCTGTGCGCTACTGTTAGCAGCATCTAAAACATCTCCAACACTTTTTTTAAGCTTCTCTTGAAGTTTGCTTTTATCTAATATAGAATTTATCCTACCTTCTAGCCTACGCTTTCTGTCTTTAAAAAAATCATCTATATTATCATTTAAATTTTTTGTAATATCATTTATATTGTCCTTAGATATATTTAATGTCTTCATTACTATCTCAACAAGTCTATCTTGGCTTTCACTATTATTGATAGATTTAAATGCCTCAAGCTTTGCCTTAGCTACCAGTCCACCTGTTGCCAACTCCGATTCCATATCAGCCTGCATCTTATCAAAGCATTCTTTAATAGAATTCTTTAACCTGTCTTCAAGCCCGTCTCTTGCATCTCCAACCTGTGTCATACACCATATCAACTTTTCCTGTATAGGTGCCTGTATTGATGCTATAATAGACTCTGTAGTTGTATTTACCATATCTTCTACATAATCATCTAATGTAGTATTAAAACTTTCCTTAGCCTCATCTGTATACTCATTCATTTTTTTATACAATGTACTTGCTGCACTCTCAGCCACAACCTGACCAATCCTTTCAAATCTTGTTCTCCATGCCTGTGGATTTTTATAAAGAGGAACCGACTTTCCATCTACCAGATCGTTGACATCAAATACACTCTCAGTAAGTGCCGCTGCAAGCAGCAGTACATTTTGTACTATAGGTACAAGAAATCCTGTAGCCCCTGCAATAGTCATAGCCATTGTGAGTGCTTCTGTCTTTAACGCACTGTCACTTGTATAGGCATATATCGCATTTAACAAAAGTCTTACTCCGAATATTCTTGTCTTTACTCCGTCTACATTGTTCTTCAATTTAGGGTCTCCCAGTAATATATACTCCTGCTCCGCCCTGTAGGCTTCATTGTTTTTATTACTGAAAGGTACTCCTGAAAGAGTCTTTTCAGCTTTATTTCCACCTGCTTCTCTATTAGTTGTATAGCAGCTGAACATCGTAGTGGTATATGCCATCAAATAAAGCTTATCTCTTCCGCCTGTCAATATCTCACCTATCCTGTCAAATCCTGAAATAGCTTTACCTGATGCTTCAAGTGCATTATCTGCCAGATTATTCTCATCACTACTTTGTAAATCCTCTGCTGTAGCTCCATCCATAATCTGTGCAGCCTGCGCATTTGATGCCATTACATCAGATATATTTACATCACTTATCTCCACCGGCTCAGGCTTATTGTCAACATGTGTACCGTTGATCATCTCTTTTCGCTTTTTCTTTGCATCTGCATCTCCTTCAGGCTTAGTTGCAGAACTGTTTCTTTCTAAAAAGGCAAACAGCGGATCCACATAGTACTTTGATCCGTTTTGTTCACTGTCATAGCATTCCACACCCAGAAAGTTTCTAAGTGCCGGATTCTTATATTCATACTCCGAATCTATAAGCTTAAAACCACCTTCGTTATCACCGTTCTCTACCACTTTAGGTATTTTACTTGGAATGTTTTGCTCAAATCCCATAAATAACAGATTCTCAGCGGGTCTGTACGCTCCAAGTGTATGTAATGCATTCTGCTTTGACTCCACTTCCTCTTTAGTAGTCAGATTGTCGCTGCCTGTTAAGCCTTCCACATAGGATATTATACTGTCTACCCATTCATCATCAGTTGCCTCTGAGGTGGCAGGCTTTATACCGGCATATTCAAAAGCTTCCAAATTCGCCATAACCTTTGATGAATAGTCTATAGATCTTTGAAATATTTTTATCATTTCATCAACATATCCTATTACTACTCCTGTAGTCTTAGTATCATGGTCTTGTTGCATATCCACTTTTACACCTGATTCCGCCATATCCCCGATATGCATATTCCAGTTTTCGGCAATACCCTTTAATACTTCAGACTCAGACTTCAATTTTATAAGCTTTTCCTTTATAGTCTCAGCTTCAGATTTCAGACTGCTAAACCAAACATAGTAATCCCTTGTTGTTCTCATTTGTGGTATAGCAAGAAGATTTATATCCTTCCTTAAATCTGCCAAATATTTATCTCTTAGGTTGTTTATATTAAAGTTTGGTCCGTATGGCTCATCTGATAATTCACTACTTCCATAATTAGCAGGTACAACCTCATTTTCACCTGTCCTGCTCCAGTCACCTTTAAATGATTTATTATACCAGCCTTCTACTCTGTTCCACTCATCAGTTAAATCTTTAGATTTCTTTTCCAGCTCCGATATTCTGTTTGAATAGTCATGTTCATCATCACTGGCAGCAATCAAACTACTTATCTCATTTTCAGTAGCCAACTTTTCATCCTCATATTCTTTTTTTGATGATGTGTATCTGGCATTAACTGTATGAAACCTTTTTACATCTACCTTATACTCATTATAATACTTTATATAATCACTGAATCTATCATACTCTAAAGAAGCATTTCCACTTGGTGTATTCTGTATACGATTATGTGCAAGTGAACTTGTGACTGAATAAAAATCTGATTTTAGTCCACTAATTTCATTTTCAAAATCTGATACATCATCCTTTAACTTACCACCTGACGGTTTACCGTCGTTATAAAGCCAATACTCATCGCTACCAAGCTTTGGTAACTTATTCACTTGTACATAGCTGACTGCATCCATTGTGGCATACGGAAAATTGGCATCTCCTAAGTCAAATACACTTGTCTTTATTTCTTCAGGAGTTTTAAATCTTCCGTCTATAAGTTGATCCTCATACTTTCTTGAATGCTCATATATAGATATACATAAATCTTGTATCTCCTTTAGCTTTTTTTCATAATCTTTTTTATCTTCCAACGCCTTTTGCTGAGCCGGCAATGATTTTAGAATATTCATTTTTTCCAAGAATCCATATCCTATAACTGCCGGTGCTCTGTACTTCATATAGTCAAGTACCTGTGCCCTTAAAATATTTGCATTGGAAAGATTTGCACCTGCCGCCTGGCTTACTTCAAAACCCCCGTCGGCGAGTTTCATTTTCATAATATCTGAAATCTCATCGCTTCCACTTCCTGATAAAGCTATATCAACAAGTTCTTTTACCAAGCCTTGGTCATGCAGTCCGCTACTTTTTAATGTAGCCTCAAAATATACTTCCAGATTATCGTGTAATTCCGTCATATTCTTGGAAATTGCAAAGAGTCCGTATGTATCCTGAAGTACCGAGTTGTAATATGTCAGTCCTGCATTAAGTGCCATATCTCCTGCACCTGAAACTATATTTCTTGCAAGTATTATTCTTCCCCCGTCTATTAAAACGGTTGTAAATATCATTACTATCGTCAAAATAAGGGACATAAATACAGTCAACGATCCATGTTTATTATAAAATATTTTCATATACTCACCTGCCTGTCCCTCCCAGTTTATCTCTTAATGTCTTTAGCTTGTTTACATAGACATCGACCCTTTCTTTCAGATTGAATCTCTCCAAGAGGAAGTCTATCAAATCCGCTCCAAGGTCGATGTCTCTTACAAATTCTGTTGCATTTGAGGAAAATGCGTAGCCGGATTCTTTGAGTGTGAATTCTTCCGGTGCGCCCACCAAGCTCAGTGCTTTGGCAAGTCCCTTAGGCAATTTAATTCCGTACTTTGTATTGGCCTTGACCGTAGGCGTTATTATACCTGTGATTTCTATATCCGAATCCGCTGTAAGACCACTGACCATAGTATATTTTTGCAAAAATTCATTCAGTTTATTTTCAAAACTGTTTCCCACCTCATCCTTACTTCTGAAAAAACCTGCATACAGTTTTCTCTCTTTATAATAGCTGTCAACTCCTGACGCATTCGGAAAGCTCATAACATCTATATCAATTCCGCTGCTTGCAGGTGCCAGATACTCTTCATATCCCGGATATGCAGCTTCTCTGGCCGCCTGTGAAGCAATCTTTGTTGTACCAAACTGTACAAGACTTTGTTCAAGCTTCAAAAGCCCAAGTACCAACATCGCTATTATTGTAAAGATAAACAGTGGATATATAAGTGCAGCTTCTATCATCAATGTCCCACGATTGTTTTCACTACGCATATCCCCTCCTTAGTTACTTTATACTACGGCTGTGTTGCTCCACGACTGTCAACGAATGATGTTAACTGTGCAAATACCTTTTCAACTGCTCCTTTAAGCTGTTGATTAAATAAAGCCGCCAATGCTATTATGATTACTATAAGTACCATAACCGCTACCATATCGGATGCGCCACGCTCTTCTTCCTTAAACGCCTTAAGTGCACCCTGAAGTTTCACCGCCTGTGCCATAACGAACAGATCAATAAGTTCAAACATTTTTTCCATTTTGTTTCTCCTCTCTTTGAACAAAATAATATTTATGTAAAAGCTTTAGTCGACATAAGCTCCGACATCAAAATTTCAGACTACCGAACATAGGTACTATTATCAAAATCAATACTCCCGCGAATATAAGTCCTATCGGTAAAAGAAGTTTGTTACTTGCCTTCTCACCTTTTCTTTTTACTTCGTGTTTTTTCTCTTCCCACGCTTCTGTACTCATATCTTTTAGGAACTGTACCACCTCGTTACTACCTTTTTGAAGATTTTGTATCATCATTGTTGAAAATTTTCTGAGAGACTTTATAGAACATCTCTCTCCGAATGTTTTGTACGCTTCCACTTCCTGCATACCGTTGCTAAGATCCATAGCTGTATTTCTCATTTCCTGATACAGCATGCCTTCATTTGCATTTGCAACTTTTATCCAAGCTTCTCTTATAGGCATACCTGCATTTACAAGTAATGTAAGCTTTGAGAGCATTCCCGGATAATCTCTTAAAAGTTCATCTCTTCTGGCATTTATCTTGTCGTTAAGCAATTCATCCAGATACCATATCATCAACGCACTTATCGCTATTCCGACAGTTGCCAGCTTATAATTACCGCTTATTCCGGTCAGCATAAACATCAACAGTGTCAAAACTATCGCAAATGTTAACTGTCCTCCTCTTAATAAATAAAAGTAATAAGGACCGTATTGCTTCCCGTATATTTCTGAAATAAGCTTTATCTTTCCTCTCGCATTCTTGCTGTTCATATCAAAATGTATCAGCTCCATAAATCCGAAACCTATATAATATATATCACTCAGCGGGTACTCTCCGCTTGGTATACCTGCCAACACATCATTAAACTTTCCGCTGAACTTAAAGTGTAAATATAATACAAACAGTGCAAATGCTGTAGCTAATATCATAAGTATCATATTTTTACATCCTTATATTGACTATTTTTCTTCCCATCATATAAGCTACCGCAAACAGTAATATTGCAAATATCTTTACAGTCACGGTAAGCGGCGTGTTGACTACCGCAGACATTGTGCCTATTCCGCTAAGTGCACTCATTATTATGAGCGGCATTACCATCATAATATTCAGCTCATTTTCTTTTTCTGTAAGAATTGTCTTTATTTCCATCTCAATTTCTATCTTGTCATTGATTATCTTTCTGCTGTCCCATACAACCTGCCTGATATCTCCGCCCTGTCTAAGTCCCGACTCAAATGTTGCGGTGAAACTTTCCACATCATCAAGCCCGCATCTCTCCGCAAAATCTCTAAGCAAGTCCTCAATGATTATATTGTTGGTCATACCGGCTATTATAATTCTTGTCTCATTTACTATATCCGACTTCTCACCGTACAGACTTAAAAGATCCTGATAGCTTTCCGCAAAGGCTTCCATTGTATTCTTTCCTGATGAATACGATGTGGTAAGTGCCTCAAGCAAATCTCTAAACTCTATAAGCAGGTCTTTTTGTCTCTTTTCTTTACGGTACTTTCTATAAAATTTTATTGCCGGTATTCCGCAGAAGGCTCCAACTGTTACTGCAAATATTACTACTCTAAAAAATATCATCACTACCACAAACCCGAGTGCAAATCCTATCAAAAAACCTACAAGATAATCTGTCATTCTCATATGGTATATATGATAATCATCCGCATTTCCCATAAGTCCGTGCTTTTCTACATATGTGTCTTCCTTCTTTTTCAATATTCTTTCAAACATCAGATAACTCCTTTATATCCCATAAGCTTTAATTTAAAGGTATTCTTAAGCGGATTTTTTGTTCTCTTCAGTTCTCCCACCACTTTTTCCATTGTACTTTCTTCATTCTCTTCAAAGACATACAGCGGATTTAACTCTATTTCACCGTCTTTTAAGCCTACAACCTCCGTTATTTCCATAGTCTTTCTGCTGTGATCTCTCAGCCTTGAAAGATGTATTATTATATCGACGGCTGATGCTATCTGCTGCCTTATCGCTTCAAGCGGAAGTCCTTCAGCACCCATAAGCACCATTGTTTCAAGTCTGCTTAGCATATCTACAGTCGAATTGGCGTGACCTGTTGAAAGTGAACCGTCATGACCTGTATTCATAGCCTGCAGCATATCCAGTGCTTCCGCACCTCTTACCTCTCCGACTATTATTCTTTCAGGTCTCATACGAAGTGAAGTCTTTATCAGATCTCTGATGGTAATACTTCCTTTTCCTGAAGAATTTGAGTTTCTGGTCTCCAGCTTTACCAGATTATCTATACCTACTATCTGAAGTTCCGCCGAATCCTCAATAGTAATTACTCTTTCGGTGTTTGGGATATAATTAGAAAGTGCATTTAAGAATGTTGTTTTTCCGCTTCCTGTTCCTCCGCTTATAAAGATATTGTATTTTGCTTTAACCAATGTTTCTAAGACCTTGGCAATCTGTGGGGTAATTGATTTATATTTTATGAGTTGCTCAACTGTCATCGGTATTTTAGAGAATTTACGAATGGTTAGAGTAGGTCCTTTTAATGCTACCGGCGGTAATACAACGCTTACTCTCGAGCCGTCAGGTAATCTTGTATCCACAATAGGATTTGACTGATTTACCTCTCTTCCCGCTCTACCTACTATTCGCTGTATAATATCCTCCAGCTTTCTTTGACTGTCGAAGCTTTGATTCAGTCTTTGTATCTTTCCGCTTTTCTCAATGAAAATCTCATCGGTACCGTTTATCATAACTTCTGTGATATCATCATCCTTTATGATCATATCAAGCAGTCCCAGACCTCTTATCGATGAATAAAGTTCGTCGGTCAAATTAACTCTTTCCTGAATTGGAACATAGACCTCACCCAATTGCTCACTGACCAACTTTTCAAGCTTTACATAAAGCTCATCATCCTTTAATCTGCTTAAATCAAAATATTTAGATATATATTCTCTTGACTTGTATAAAAAAGTTTTGCGTTCCAAATCGTCCATGCTGTTTCCCCCTTAAACATAATTTATAATTATATCTAATATATATCCTGTAATACCTACAATTTGTACCAAACCTTATGACACGATTATATCGACCTGACTTTCAGGTGTCAATATGCCTCTGTTAAGTTTGTGCATGTTTTTTTGAGTGACGTTTTTTCATTGTAAGAGTTGCACAATCTGAGTTTCTATTTTTGTGAGAGGTAACTAAAAAATCAGCCTCTCCAGTAAGGAAAACGTAAGAATTTTCGACACTGAGCACAGGTTATAGAACAAGCGCACATTACAGTATCGAACAAATATTCACAATAAAAAAGCCTGCCTTACAGCAAGCTTCAATAAAATCAAAAAATATATTAAATATTTTTAAGTATATTGTAAGTTTTGACAAAAAGATTGTAAAACTATACTTTCTTTATTTCAAACCTGAAACTTTCATATTCCTCTTTAATCCTCGGAATAAGGAAGCCTCCGTTCATCCAGACTCTTCCTGTTCTCTTTGCTCCGGCCATCTCATATACCGCAGTTTCATCAAGTCCTCTCGGATAAACATAGATATTTGACTCATTTGCCTCAAGGCTCTGAACCACCGCACTTAAAAGTCCGAAGGATTTATCCTTACTTACTGTCTGCCAAGCACAAACCCTGTTGGAATCATATGGACTTGTAAGTCTGTAGTAATCTCCCTCATATATCAACTCGTCATACTTTAAATAGTCCTTTACCTGAGACTTCACCATTTCCTGCTCTTCTTCTGAAATCTTGTTAAGGTCAAGCTCATAACCGAATGTACCTGACATAGCTACGGTAGCTCTGGTCTCAAAAGGTGTCCTTCTCATAGTCTGATGGTTCGGAGATGCCGATACATGGGCTCCTGCGCTGCCTATAGGATATGCAAAAGAACTTCCGTACTGAATCTTAAGCCTTTCGATAGGATCGGTGTCGTCACTTAACCAAATCTGCGGATGATAATAAAGCATTCCGAGGTCATATCTGCCACCTCCGCCTGAGCATCCCTCAAACAATACATCAGGGAATTCTGTAGTCAACTCATCCAAAAGCTCATA
>NZ_DBHIEQ010000003.1:0-40435 GCF_057250505.1 Lachnoanaerobaculum sp.
TGCGCCTTCAGGGACTCGAACCCTGGACAAATAGATTAAGAGTCTACTGCTCTACCAACTGAGCTAAAGGCGCTTGTTTTAAGTTTTTGTGTTTGCTGTTCGCTGAACACTCCGATATAATACAATATATACAAACATATGTCAACACTTTTTCAAAAAAAATTTAAAATTTTTAAAAAAGTCTTTCAGCCATGTTTTTAAAGCTTTAAACGGCTTACAATGTTCTATATGGTGGCAAGTTTTATTACTTTACTATATAATAGATGAGAGAAAATCTTATCTAAGGAGATCGTCATGGAATTTAGACAATTGGAAGCCTTTGTGGCTACGGCAGAACTGAAAAGTTTCTCACAGGCGGCAAAGTATTTATATTTATCACAATCAACAGTAAGTTCACATATACAAAATCTTGAGGACGACCTGGGCAAGAAATTACTTCTTCGTACCACCAAGTCAATTACTCTGACCTCTGAGGGGGAAGCCTTCCTTGCATATGCCAGAAAGATAGTGGAGACCAAGGATCAGGCCATACTATCTTTGCAACAGACAACCAAGAAATTGATACACCTCGGAGCTTCCTCCATTCCGTCCACATACCTTTTGCCGCAGATAATATCCGAATTCAGGCAAAAACATCCTGAGGTACATTTCAGTATTTGGCAGGGCGGCAGCGATGAAATAGGTGAACTTTTACAAAACGGCAGTGTGGACATAGCATTTACAGGCAAGGATGTAAGTTCTCCGATGTGTGAAAGTATAAGGGTGTGCAGCGATCACCTTATGCTTGTCACACCTGCTACTGATGAATACCGACAACTCAAGGAAAGCAATGCAAAAATATCCGATATATTGAAACACCCTATGATACTTAGGGCAAACGGTTCAGGTACACAGTTTATTGCAAGTAAGCTGCTTGAAAGCCTTGGAATAAAGAAGACTGAGTTGAATGTAGTTGTACAGACAAACGACCTTGAATCTATAAAGCATATGATAGTAGGCGGTGTAGGCATCAGTATATGTTCAAGATTTTCCGTTCAAAATCTTTTGGGAAGTAATCAGATAATTACCTATCCTCTTGAAAGTGCCAAAACCAGATATTTTTCACTGCACTGCATGAACTCAAAAAAGATAGTCCCTGAAATCAAGCTCTTTATAGATTATATACAGGAAATGATATCCGAGAAAAAATTTGAAAACATCTGATAATATTAAAGACCGGCATATACCGGTCTTTATGCTTATTAGAATGTCAGTCTCATCTTATACCAGATAGTATCGCCGTGATTTGACTGTGATATACCCTCATCCTTATATCCGAATTCCTCATAAAATAATCTGAGTCCGTCTTTACAGGTAAGTACAATTCCCTTTCGTCCCCTTGCCCTACAATCCTCTATCACCTTGTTCATCACCTGATTTGCAAGTCCCTGTCCTCTGTAAGATTTTTCAGTAACTACCGAAAATATCATCTGCCACTTTCCGTCCTTTTTGTGCATTGAGGCGTCATCGTACATAATATCTGTCAGATCCTCTTCATCCGTAGCCATACCGTTTATAAAACTCTTTATAACGCCGTCCTCTTCCAAAATCCAAAAGCACTCAGGAAAGCTCTCCATTCTCTTTTTTATACTTTCCCTGCTTGCCGCCTCAGCCTTCGGATAAGATGCCGCCTCTATCGTTGCCAGTCTATCCAAATCATCAGCCTTTACATGTCTTATCATAAACCCTCCTTTAATTCATACAAAATCCTTGGACTTGTATCTTCCAAATATATTATACCAAGTCTTTTAAATTTTTGCCTCTCTATGCACTTTTGCATGGTTTTATTGTCCTCATGTGTATCTATTCTAAGTAAATTCACTTTCCCCTTTGCAAAGTCCACTATCCGCTCTACAATACCTCTTTTACTTCCGTCACTTGCGACTCTGTGTATCACGCCGTACTCGCTCTTTGAAGGAAAACGAACCTCGTATTCTTTTTCAAATCCTATTGTAAATACAAAGCAGGCAAATATATGACCATCATCCTCCATTACATAACATCTTTGATTCTTTATATCGTCTTTTGTAAGAGATTTTTCGGGCCTGTCATCTCCCCATTAATGAGGATTGCCGTGGGCTTTCATATATGCTCTTGCATACTCGTATATCTCAAATATTCTGTCAGCATCCAAGGCAGTCGCCAATCTGATATTCATTATTCCTCCCAATTTTGTTATAAAAACAGGCATATCATAGCCTCGCTACAATATGCCTAATATCTTTACGGTCCTACCGAAACCTTAATTCCAAGCTGTCCGTACGGCCACAGAATATCCATTACATTATCACTTACAGCCACACATCCCGCTGTAGGTATACCCTTTTGATAATTGCCGTGAATCATTATTGCGCCGCCAAGTGCGGTATTCCACGGAGGGCATACTTTCCTGTCAATCGCACTGTATATAGCATCTTTCTCGGCCTGAGAGATGATACCCGACTCAAATCCTCTGTCGGCAGCCGCCTTATCGGGATAAGAAAGTCCGAGTGAAAGATGATATGCACTCTTGTCATTTCTTACACAGATATAGTAATCACCGTTCGGAGTGGTCCTGTCTCCCTGCTTTTGCTTTGTTCCGTTGGCCGAGAACTCTCCGAGGCTGCAAGGCCACTTGCCTACCACCTTATTGTCGGCTATAAGTGTAAGTTCTTTGTTCATCTTACTTACATAAATTCTTGTAGACGGCTCACTCTGAACCGGTGTGTAATTGCTTGTGCTTACCTTCCTTACCGAAGCCGCGTATGCACTGAAGCTCATCAAACTGATAAGCATTGATAAAATAAGCAATGCCACAAAACTTTTTCTCTTTTTCATAAAATTCCTTTCCTAAAAATTACTTTATAAACATCGCATCCCCGAAGCTGAAGAATCTGTATTTCTCCTTCACCGCCTCTTCGTATGCATGCAAAATATTTTCTCTGCCTGCCAATGCGCTCACAAGCATCACCAAAGTGGACTCAGGTAAATGGAAGTTTGTAATAAGCGCATCCAACACCTTAAACTTATATCCCGGATATATAAAGATTTCAGTCCAACCCGATTTCTCCTCAAGATGTCCGTTTTCATCCGCCGCACTCTCTACGGTTCTGGTGCTTGTAGTTCCCACACATATGACTCTTTTCCCGTTTGCCTTTGTGCTGTTGATTATATCCGCAGCCTCTTTTGAAATCTGAAAGAACTCCGAATGCATATGGTGATCGTTTACATCGCTCACCTTCACAGGTCTGAATGTGCCGAGTCCGACATGAAGCGTCACCTTGGCAAGTCTGATTCCCTTTTCCTCTATTCTCTTAAGCAATTCCTTCGTAAAATGCAGTCCTGCAGTAGGAGCCGCCGCCGAACCTTCATTCTTTGCGTATACTGTCTGATACCTGTTCTTATCCTTAAGAGTATGTGTAATATACGGAGGGAGCGGCATTGTTCCAAGCTTGTCAAGTATCTCCTCAAAGATACCGTCAAACTCAAACTCTATGATTCTGTTTCCCTCTTCCACGATATCGCTTATAGTTCCTATAAGCAAACCGTCACCGAATTCAATCACCGCACCGACCTTGCATTTTTTCCCCGGTTTTACAAGACATTCCCAAGCGGTCTTTGACTTTCTCTTAAGCAACAATATTTCTATAGACGCACCTGTATCTTTTTTTACTCCCATAAGCCTTGCAGGTATTACCTTGGTCTCATTAAGGACCAGACAATCTCCCTCATCCAGATAGTCTATAATATCGTAGAAATGCTTATGTGTAATCTCACCTGTATTCTTATCAAGTACCAAAAGCCTTGAAGACGCTCTGTCCTCAAGCGGATCCTGCGCTATAAGTTCCTCAGGCAAATCATACCAAAAATCCTTTACATCCATATTAGTTTCCGCTCTTTGTCTCTGCTATGGATATATTAGCCTCATTCTTGGTTGTCTCACTGATACTCTCTACAGTGCTTTCTTCCTCACTTGACTCGGCACTTGAAGTTTCAGCTGCAGTACTTGTCTCGTTAGCGGCCGCAGTCTCATTTGTCGAAGCGTTCTTAACCCAGATAGAGTAAAGTGTACCAAGCTGAATATCGCTTGTTACGGCTGCGGCAAGGTCCTTTCTCATCTGTGCATCAAGTGCAATGATATCCTCGGACTTTGAAACTTCATCCACATACTTCTTTTCGTCCTCGGTCATCTTGTCGTTTTCCACCATATAGAAAGCGTCCTTAGGATTTTCCATAACATATGTCCAAGTAAGCATAGGCGCCTTTGTATCAATGTCGTGAAACTTTACATTTGAACTGATAAATACCACATATGAGTTCGGCTCATATCCCTTTGTCACATAGGTAACTGTATCATCAAACGACTCATAAACCTTGGCTTCATCGTTAAGCTTCGATTGTAAATCTGCAAGTCCGTCCTCGTCACTTCTTCCGAATACATTGTACATTCTTCTTGCATCCGCATTGACCTTTGAGTACTGATAGTTCTTTACAAGCTCCACTATACCCGGAATCGGATCCTTTTGCATACCGTAGGTCTTATAATCGGATAACTTCTTTTCCTCTTCAGACATTGTAGACTCAGGTACCGTAGTTGTCTCCTCAGTGCTTTGAGTTGTTGTAGCGACATTCTTGCTGCACCCTGTAGCTACCGCCATTATTACCGCCATCATACCCAGCCCTGTTATTATTTTTCTATTCTTCATAACTTCCTCTTTATACTAATAATACTGTTTAAACTGCTTTTATACATAGACCTGCCTTTGCAAAATCCATATAGACTTAAAAACATACTTTTATAATTTTATCAAATTTCGAAATAAAAATCACCTATCAATTTATTATAAAAAATGATATAATTTTCTAATATTTGTGATACCGATGTTTATTTACATCCGGCATCATAATATAAATTTTTGTATCAATAGCGTATCGGATAACGCATCAGACTCCGACTCTGAAGATGGTGGGTTCGATTCCCACTTGATACATTTTAAGGAGTAATATGTTAAAGGACGAAGTTTTAAAAATATTGCTTTCAAGCGACAGCCATGTATCCGGTCAGGATATCTCACATAAACTGGAGGTATCAAGAACCGCTGTATGGAAAGCCGTGACCGCACTGAAAAATGACGGCTATGATATCGAGTCGGTCAATAATAAAGGATATCTTCTTACCAAGAATAAAAGTATTCTGAATGAAGCTGAGATAGAAACCTCTATGCATCTGTATGACTGCAAGGTTTTCCCTAAGGTTTTATACTTTAACAGTATAGACTCCACCAATACTTATGCCAAAAAGGCGGCGGATTCCATACCATCGGATTTTCTTGTAGTGGCCGATACTCAGACCCTGGGCAGAGGTAGACTTGGCAGAAGTTGGAGTTCGCCAAGCTCTACAGGTATCTATATGAGCCTTTGTATCAGACCGAATATTTCACTTGAAAAGGCTTCTATGATCACTCTCATTATGGCAACCGCAATCTGTGATGCAATAGAGGAACTTTACCATATATCTCCTCTTATAAAGTGGCCGAATGACATCGTTATCAACTCAAAGAAAATTTGCGGCATACTTACAGAAATGAGCTCAGATATGGACGGTATAAAGTATATTATATCCGGAGTCGGAATCAATGTATATGATACCGCATTCCCCTACGATATAAAGGATACCGCTTCTTCACTCTTACTTGAAACCGGTATCAAGGAAGACAGAGCAAAAATAATTTCAAGTGCCATATATCATTTCTATGAAGACCTTGATACTTTTATGCAGACCGAGGATATGAGCATCCTCAAATCAAAGTATGAGAGCCGTTTAGCCAATATAGGAAGAGAGGTCATGATACTTGACCCTAAGGGCGAGTACCCTGCCACTGCACTGGGTATTGATGAAACAGGAGCCCTGCTTGTAAATGCAAACGGGAAAATAAAAAGAGTAATAAGCGGCGAAGTAAGCGTCAGAGGAATCTACGGCTATACATAAGCTTTTAACACGAAATATCACACAAATAAAAAATAACCCTTGTAAAATCAAGGGTTAAACTCAAGCTGCTGACGGGACTCGGACCCGTGACCTCCTCACTACCAATGAGGTGCGCTACCACCTGTGCCACAGCAGCATCTACATAATACTAGCATAAAGATAAATAGCTGTCAATATATGTGCCGCAACTTCAGCCGCCTTGACTTTTATCTTAAAGATGCTAATCTTATAAAAAAGGAGGTACTATGTTTAATATAACTGACGGTAGAATTTATATGAATGATGATGCGGGCAAGATGATTGCCGAGGTCACATTCCCTAACTTAGATGACAATACAATAATTATAGACCACACCTTTGTGGACGACAGCCTAAGAGGGCAGGGTATAGCCGCCAAGCTTATGCTTGAGGTAATAAACTATGCCAAAACTCACAATAAAAAGATAAAGGCAAGCTGTTCATACGCCGTAAAGTGGTTTGATAAAAACAAGGATGAGTATAAAGATATCTATTTAGGATAGTATATAAAGCATATTTTTTACATATGTTTTATTATTTGCTTGATTTACCTATTACCTACCTGTATAATAGGATTATAAATAAAGGTAGGTAATAATATGAAAATTTCAACAAAGGGACGATACTCACTGCTTGTAATGATTGATTTGACCGAGAATCAGTCGGATGATTTTATACCGCTTCGTGATATCGCCAAGAGACAGGATATATCGGAAAAGTACCTTGAAAGCATTATAAAACTACTTGTAAAAAACAAACTGCTTGTAGGCTTAAGGGGCAAGGGTGGCGGCTATAAACTGACCAAGAGACCAAGCGACATCACGGTAGGTGAGGTACTTAGAATTGCAGAAGAAAATATAATGATTGATGAAGAAGATACTGACAGTATGTATCGTACCAGCGAATATCGCACTATAGATATGTGGAGCAGACTCTCAAAGATGATCAACGACTTCTTTGACAGTATATCCATAGCGGATTTGATAGTGGAAGATCCGGGAAACGACTTCATCATCTAAAAAAAAGGTTTTACCCTATACATTTGTATCCGGTAAAACCTTTTTTATAAATATATTATTTCTCTGCCGCTATCTTTACTATCTCAACAATCACATCAATAGCCTTCTTTATGGACTCTACACTGACAAACTCAAATCTGCCGTGGAAGTTTTCACCGCCTGCAAAGATATTCGGAGTCGGCAGTCCCATAAATGATATCTTGGAACCGTCCGTTCCGCCTCTGATAGGCGCCTTGTTCACCTTTATTCCCAAAGTCTCCATGGCCTTTGTTGCAATATCCACACTTCTTGTGTCCTTCTTTATGATATCCGCCATATTGTGGTACTCGTCATGCATTGAAAGCTTCACTCTTTCTATATCATATCTCTCATTGATATCCTCACAGACCTTCTTCACAATATACTTTTTATTCTCAAAAAGAGTCTTGTCATGGTCTCTGATAATATATGTCAGACTTGCATTTTCCACATTTCCGTGAGCCTCTATCAAATGTATAAAGCCCTCTCTGTCTTCAGTCTTTTCAGGCACACATACAAAAGGCATTGCATTTTGTATCTCTCTTGAGATTGTAAGAGCATTTATCATCTTATTCTTTGCATCTCCCGGATGTACACTCTTACCGAGTATATCAATCTTAGCTTCGGCGGCATTAAAGCACTCAAACTGAAGCTCACCTACCGCGCTGCCATCCATGGTATAGGCAAAGTCACAGCCGAAATCTTTTACATCAAAGTGATCGGCACCTACACCGATTTCCTCGTCACATCCGAAAGCCACACGTATCTTACCGTGCTTTATCTGCGGATTGTTTATAAGATACTCCATGGCGGACACAATCTCACATACACCGGCCTTATCGTCCGCACCGAGCAGTGTAGTGCCGTCAGTAGTGATAAGAGTCTGTCCGATATAGTTTCTCAGATTCACAAACTCCTTTGGTGAAAGTACAAATCCGCTGGCTCCAAGTACAATATCATTACCGTCATAATTTTCATGAATTTGCGGTGAAATATTCTCCGCATTAAAGTCGGCAGTATCCACATGTGCAATAAATCCTATTACAGGAGCATCTTCCACATTGGCGGGAAGAGTCGCAGTGAGGAATGCGTTCTTTTCATTTATCTTCACGTCTACAAGGCCTATCTCCTTTAACTCCTCACAAAGATCTTTTAAAAACTCCATCTGTGAAGCTGTGGACGGAATCACTACCCCCGCCTTGGTATCGTCCGATCTTGTATTCTTCTTAACATAACCTAAAAATCTATCTAAAAATTTCTCCATATTTCCCTTTCTATAATCTCACTTCAAATATATTCTGATTTTTGCATACAGATTCCAATATACTCTTTATATAGACTGAAGTAAAGCTCTCAGGCTGCTCTTCCCAAAGCCTTATTCCCTCTTCAAATTCATCGGCATCAAAAATCTCGCCTGCAAAATATTTCTCATTCATTTTTACAAAGGCCTTACCCATTTTTTCAATATCCGACTCACTGATATCCTCAAACCCATGTGTCTTAAACAGCCTTACAAGCTGCCTTTCTCCGACACCGTCAAACTCATGCCTGCTGATACTTTTAAAACCGTCTACCGCTTCAACTTCCAAAGACTGTGTCAAATATTTAAAACTCTTACCGTCATATACAATATTTGCAAAGTGATTCGGCGCGACCGCCAGTGAGGATGTAACTATTTCCGCCACACCCCTGTCTTCAATATGTTGTATATGCATATGACCGCTTAAGTTCAATTTTACATTGTACTTCTTATAAAGCTCTTCTATCCTTTGCGCATTCTTTATCATAAAACCTTCCGTAAACATAAAATTATGCTCCAAAAGATTTTGGTGACTGACTCCAAGTATATGTACATCAGGCTTTGATATCTCCTTTAATACATTCTCAAGCCAAATAAGAGCCTGTTCACCTAAATAATTTTGACTGTATGAGTTTGTATCAAGCATTATAACATAGAGACTCTTAGAAAGCTTTGCCACATAGCTCGCGGAAGACTTATCAAAATACTCTGCATGAGAGTATCCGCAGTTATGATAAATCTCTTGAAACTCCTTAGCGGAAACGCTCTCCACCTTATAGACCTCATTGCCCCGAAAGCCCATACATCTTTCATGGTTTATATCGTGATTGCCGGGTATCAGATACACAGGCACTCCTGCGGCAACTATATTATCAAGCTTTGCAGCCAGTTCTATATGACTTATTCTTTCACTGTTGAATGTCAAATCTCCAAGCAAAATGAGAGCATCAGGCTTTCTTTTTATAACTTCAAGCACAAACGCATCCATAATCTCTTCGATATATGTCATCACCTTGCCGTCGCTCTTAGACATCACATTGCAAAAGGCCTCTCCACCGTCATTGATACTCTTTGAAAGGTAGTGAAGATCTGTAGCCACCATAATATTCAAAGTTTCTTCACTCATACAAAATTCCTCTTAATCATAGCTTTCCAAGAATGAATGCTTAACGCCGTTCTTCTTATATGCTATCACCGTATCCAGGCTGACATTCTCCACACTTCTGAAAATATTCTTCTCAATATACGGATTCTTTGCAGCCAACTCCCTTATAAGTTTCTTTACCTCGGCTCTCATAGAGCCCTTATCGCCGGTCTCAGATATCGAGCAGTTATCTGTAAGTCTGCAGGCACATCTGATAAAATTCAGTTCATTATACTTTGCCCAATGTATTATATCGTCTTCCCTTATCAGATAGAGCGGTCTGATAAGTTCCATACCCTCAAAGTTTGTGGAATGGAGCTTGGGCATCATTGTCTGTATCTGAGCCCCGTATAACATACCCATCACTATAGTCTCTATAACATCGTCAAAATGATGTCCCAGCGCAATCTTGTTGCAACCAAGCTCCTTAGCCTTTGCATATAGATGTCCTCTTCTCATCCTCGCACACAGATAACATGGAGACTTCTCATCCTCCGCCACAATATCATATATGGAAGACTCAAACACCGTTATAGGCACATCCAAAAGCTTTGCATTGTCAAGTATTGTCCGGTAATTGATATCGTCATATCCCGGATTCATCACCAAAAATACAAGCTCAAAGTTTTTCTTGCCGTGACGAAGCAACTCCTGAAAAAGCTTTGCCATAAGCATGGAGTCCTTGCCGCCCGATATACAAACCGCAATCTTGTCGCCGTCTTTTATCAGCTCATACTCATTGATTGCCGCAGTGAACTTTCTCCAAATACTCTTTCGAAACTTCTTTATTATGCTTCTTTCAATATCCTTAGCTTTATTATCTTCCTTACGGCTTTCACTCTCATTTTTTAAAAACTCGTTCAGCTTAAGCTTCATATAGGCTTCATAGCCGCCCTTTAGATTGTATACATTCTCATAGCCCAAACTCTCAAGTTCTTCACTCAGATACTCTGTCTTATTACCTGTAGCACAGACCAGACATATCACATCGCTTTTATCAAACTCCTCAATCCTTTTTAGCAATTCATCTTCGGCTATATTGACAGAGTTCGGTATATTGCCTCTTACAAACTCATGCTCAGGTCTTATGTCAATCACTGTCACATCCGGCTTTTCAAGCAGCTTCTCTATAACAATTTCCATCAAATCTGTTTCCTTACTATCAAGTAGTCGTCATTATTCCTATAATACGGGCAGGTAGTATATTCACTGCTCCTCATCCTTATGTAGTCGTCCTCGTCCATATCCACATCACATATATAACCTTCCTCATCTTCGTCATATATATAATTTATGCAAAAATCGCAAATCATAGTATTACCTGTTCTTTTTCACTTCTCTTTGGTAGTCCTCAGGAGCATACTCCCTAAGCCAAATCTCCTTTGCCATCTCCAAAAGCTTGCTGCCGCTAAGCACCGCCTCAAATGCCAAATACTGCGCGGCTCTCTCACTCCTTGACAGCGGCACCTTAAGAGTCGGAGGAGACTTAAAGATTATATCATTATAAATATTTTCCATCATCATCCTCATTGCCTCAACTGCTTAGATTCAAGTATAGCATATATAGTTAACGCACACAAATATAATAAAAAGAGCCCCTCAGGGCTCTTAAAAATCATTATATCAATCAGCCTTCCTTAGAAAACTCATCCTTACCTACTCCACAGAGCGGACATACAAAATCATCAGGGAGATCTTCCCACTTTGTTCCCGGAGCTATTCCATTATCAGGATCTCCTACTGTCTCATCATATTCCCATCCGCAAACATCACATACATATTTCATAAATTACACCTCTACCTTCCATAAACCATGTAAATTGCAATACTCATAAGCTGCCTCTAATTTCTCACCATCCTGTAAAACAAACTCTGCATGCGGCTTATCATCAGGTGTAAGTCCCTTATACTGTTTACCAAGATTTGTCTCAATCATGATAAACTGAATATAATGCTCAGGTGTCATAGGGTGATCAACACTACCTACATTAACAACAACCTTATTTCCTTCAACAGTAACTGCCGGTACGTGCTTCTCCTTAGCCGCATCAGTTGTATTGGCCTTTAAAAGCTGCATCTCATCACCGCAGCAAGTAAGTGTACCGCCACCGTTAACTACTACTGAAACAATATTTCCACAGTGTGCACAACGATAAAACATATTTCCTCCTTATTTCTTTGCCTTTAACAAATCTCTTATTTCCTCAAGAAGAACAACATCATCTGCCTTTTTAGGAGCCTCTACCTTCACTTCCTCTTTCTTCTTAAACTTCTCTATAAGCCTTACGAAGAAGAATATACAGAATGCGATGATGAGGAAATCAACTACATTTTGGATAAATGAGCCGTATGCTACAGCATTCTCGGCAACATCTCCATGTGCAGGAGTGATAACTAACTTCAAATTTGTGAAGTTGATACCGCCTGTCAGAATAGATATGATAGGCATAATCAAATCATTTACCAAAGATGTAACTATCTTACCGAAAGCCGCACCTATGATAACACCTATCGCCATGTCCAAAACATTGCCCTTAAAAGCAAACTCTTTAAAATCTTTTAACATTTGTCCTCCTATATTCTTCGGTCATGCGTGAGCTTAACATAAATCAAACGACTAATTTAATTTTGCACAACCTCAATGTGCTATTATTATGTACCATATCTAAGAAAATGTCAAGTACTAATAATAAGAATTATTCTTGTTTTTGAAAATATACATAATCTAAAATACTCACAATATTTCTTATACCCATTAACCCCTGTACAAAAAAGAGAGACACCCTCCCATAGGAAAGTATCCCTCTCGCATTAGATTTATCAGATGCCATGAGGCTTCGCCACGCTCCACCTCAAGCCTATAAAACCTATAAAATTACCTGAGATTATTCATCAAGACGAACCCAATCTACTGTGTAGTTAGATGTCTTAACCTTGTAATCTTCTCCATCCTTCTTTGTACCGCTCTTAACCATAGCACCTGTTGTGTTAACAACATATGCCTTAGCTCCTGTAGGAAGGTTGTTGAGCTCGTACTCTGTGTACTCTACGTCACCGTTTGACTTTTTATGCTGTTTAGATCTTGTGCTGTATGCAGCAAGAGCATCTGCTACGCTCTGCTTTGAAACAAGCTGATTATTTCTGTCAAGTACAACAATCTCTATCTTGTTATCACTGTCAGCTGTAGCAAGCTTACCACCGATATAGAACTTGTGGTCACTCATACCAACAATACCTACACCCTTCTTAGAACCGTTCTTCTCAAACTCGAATGTAAGCTTCTCGCCGTCGATATCAACGTTCTGCTTACCTGTCTTCATAGAACCGTCATCGCTGCTACCGAAGTAGTATGCTCTAAATTTTCCTGACTTGAATGAGCTGTCATTAGCCTTTACAAATGCATCATAGCGATCCTCTGTATCATATCTGTTCTCATCGTCAAGCTTCTCAACGATATCCTTTGAGCTGTAACCTGCACCGGAAGCGTTACCCTGCATCTGAAGTACTACGAAACCGTCAATCATTCTACCATAGTTATCGAATGCATACTTCTTACCGTTGATAGTCTTAATCTGGTTTGTAACAAGCTTTCCGTTACCGTCTGAGTAATACCAATAGTCAGTACCGTCCTCATACTTATCCTTCTGGAGATAGTATCCAGGAGTTACCTTAAACCAACCCTTTGTATATCTGGCACCGTCCTCAGGTGTTGAGTAGTTCATGAATGTGTTTGAGTATGTTGCAATACCCTGTGTACCGCCATCCTTAACAGATGCATTAGATGTTGTAGCCTTTGTTACCCAACCTGCGTTCATACGACCGTACTCATCGAAGCCGTACTTTCTTCCGTTGATTGTCTTACCTGTCTGATCCTTCTCCTTCTTACCTGAAGCCTTGAAGTAGAACCATCTTGTCTGATCCTCATCCCAGTAGTTGTCACCAGGCTGAGCATCTGTTGACTGATCATCTTTTATAGCAATCTCTTTCCAGCCTTCAGCCATAGCACCGTCGTTCTCATCACCGAAGTAGTACTGAGAATCCTGCCAAGCATTATCATCGTACTGAGTCTCGCCGTCTTTTACCCAACCGTACTGCATCTTACCGTCAGTATTGAATGTGTACTTCTTACCGTTGATAGTCTTGAGTGAAACGTCACCTGTAGATGAATCACTTCTCTTGTAAGCCTTACCGTTAGCTCCGAAGTAATACCACCACTGATTTGGCTCGTTCTCGTCGCCTGCGTTCTCATTGTCAACTGCTACCCAACGATTTGTAACCATAACACCGTTTACATCAACGTAGTATGTATCACCGTTGTCGTCGATAAGTGAATCAACAGCCATCTCCCCTTTGTCATCAAGATAGTACCAGTAATCACCTGACTTCTGCCACTGCTCTGTTACCTTCTCTTCGTTTCTGTTATAATATACCCATGTACCGTTCTCCTGTTGCCAGCCTGTAGCAGCAAATGCTGTCATAGCTCCGCCAACTGAAAGAACTGCTGCTGCTGAAATTAATGCAGCAATCTTTGTTTGCTTTCTCATAATGAATGCATCTCCTTTTTGAAATCCTTTTAAAAATCTAATGCGTCCTTTGGGTAAAGGTTCTTTGTTAAGTCCTTTCCTTCAGGACACTCACAGTATATAACTTTATTTTATATGTTACAATATATTTTCTTTTTCTGATTTCTTACGAAAATATTACAAAAGTTTATTTCTACTACGAATCTGTGTACTTATCCTATCTATTGTGCTAATATGTTCAATATATGTATAATTTTATTGTTTTTGAACTTGCATAAGGAGTACTTATGAATAAATACGCTTATTTACTTAGAGAAATATTTGAATGTAATACAATCACACAAAGAGAACTGGCAGAGAAGATGTTGCTCTCACTTGGCAGTGTCAACACTCTTATAAAAGAAGCACTCACACTTGGCTATATAACCAAGTGTGACAACATGACCGTTTTGACCTCGTCAGGACTTGAGTATCTTGATACATTTAAGGTGGACAGAGCAATTATTATGGCGGCAGGCTTCGGTTCGAGATTTGTTCCGCTTACATTTGAAACTCCTAAAGGTCTGCTTGAGGTCTTTGGTGAAAGGATGATTGAACGCCAGATAAAGCAGCTTCATGATGTAGGCATTTACGATATCATTATTGTTGTAGGTTATCTTAAGGAGCATTTTGACTACCTCATAGATAAGTATAATGTAAAGCTTGTATACAATCCCGACTATTCCACTAAAAATAATATTTCCACTTTGCACTATGCCGCAGAGTATATAAAAGGCTCTAATGTCTACATATTATCTTCAGACAACTGGATGCGTGAGAATATGTACCACCGCTATGAGCCGTACTCATGGTATTCTTCTGTATATATGGAAGGAAATACAAATGAGTGGGTACTTAATTTTAATAAAAAGCGCGAGATTACAGATATAAAGGTAGGAGGCAAGGACGCCTATGTGATGTACGGTCCGGTTTATTTTTGTAAAGATTTTTCAAATGTCTTTATACCTATACTTGAAAAAGCATTTTTTACTCCGGGAAGTGATGACTGGTACTGGGAAAATGTTTTTATGAATGAGATAAAGGCTAAGAATAAGGATTTGCCTGCAATGCATATCAATCCGCAAACTGACAATCAAGTCTACGAGTTTGAAAATCTTGAAGAACTTCGTGCATTTGATGACAGGTATAAGGAAAACAGCGGAAATATCGCACTTGAGCTTATTGCAAATGTCTTTGATATTCCACAGAGTCATATAAAAGGTCTGCGTACGCTTAAGGCCGGGATGACCAACAAGTCCTTCCTATTTGAAGTGAACAATCAAAGCTATATTTGCAGAATACCGGGAAAGGGTACAGATGTACTTATCGACAGGAAGCATGAGTACGACTCATATATGGCAGTAAAAGACTTACATATTACAGAAAAAATCATCTACTTTGACAGAAAAAGCGGCTACAAAATTTCCAAGTTCTATGACGGTTCAAGAAATGCCGACCCTAAGGATGCAGGGGAGATGGGCAGATGTATGAAACTTTTAAAGAGTCTGCACGATAAAAATATACAGGTTAATCACAGCTTTGATATTGCGGAGAGAATAGAGTATTATACCAAGCTTTGTAATGAAAGCGGGGGAATATCTTTTGAGGATGTATCTTTTGTCCAACAAAATATTAAGATATTACTTGAACTGCTTGATAATATGAAATCACATAAATGTTTGTGCCATATTGACAGTGTTGCAGACAACTTTATCATCACGGCTGATGACAGGATAAAGCTTATTGACTGGGAATACGCCGGTATGGCTGAGCCTATAATAGATGTGGCTATGTGTTCTATCTATTCTTACTATGATAAAGAGGAAGCGAACGTACTTTTTGAAAGTTATCTGCAAAGAAAACCTACCGACTTAGAGTATAAAAAGCTCTATGCGTATATGGCTCTGAGCGGTTATCTTTGGGCATTATGGACTGTATATAAGTCAAATATCGGTGAGGAATTCGGTGAGTACTCTCTGAAAATGTACAGATACGCCAAAGACTTCTTTGTGGAGGCAATGAGAGATTAACCCAAAATGAAGAGGCAAGGAGTTAGGGCTCCTTGCCGTTTTTTCTTAATCCACACTTACACTTATTCCGCCTCTTCTTTCACTTGGCTGGATAAGCACCGTCACCTGATCGTTTCCAAGCCACTCGAAAGTATAGGACTCACCTGATGCCTGTCCTATAAATGTCTTCCACGATACATCGGCTCTTATCTGAGGATCTCCCATACCGTTTTTACTGAACCAGCATATTACGGCGTCAGGGTCTACCGCAATACTGTCCATAGATTTTACATTGGATAAAACCAAAGGATTGCCGTCAGACAAAAGTGCCACATAGGCATCATTACCTCTACCGACAAGTGTTGTTGTGGCAAGGCCTTTTTGTGAAAGCACACCTATTCCCAAAAATCTTACTGAGTAGTCACAGTCATTGGTAAACGCCAAAATATTTTCAGACTCTACAGATACTGTCTCACCTATAGCCAGCTTATATACCACTACATGCTGTCCGTAGTGAGCATAGTATGTTGTGGAATTGCCGTGCATATTCGCCTTCATAAGAGGTATATTCTCACCTGTAACTCTTCTTACCAGCTGTCCGAATATCGCCTGTCCTATACTGCCTCCCGGTCCAAGTATCATCTTCTCAAAAGAATAATTCTTCGCTCCGGCATTCTCGCCCGCTATGAAAGCACCCGCCTTCGCAATCAATGTGTCATTACCTTCACAGGTAACCTTAAGTGTCAACTCGTTAATAACTTCAAATGTCAGCATACTTCCTCCTTATATAACCTGTACTCCATAAAATTCACAAAGACCTGCCAAATCTTTGTTTACTCCGTTTCCTATTGCATTAAATTTCCATACACCGTTATGCAAATATATCTCACCCATCATCATGGAATTGATATTGTTATAATATTCCTCCACCAAAAACGATGCCAACTCCGTATTATTTAAAGGATCCACTATCTGAATATAGGCATCCTTCAACATACTGAAATTCAGTGAGTTTTCAAGTGCATCATTGATGGTCATTACAAAAACTATCTTGGCTACCGCCGGATTCAAGACGGCTGTGTCTATATCAAATACTTCCAATACATTTGCAGTCTCCACATTCTTAAACAATACACTTTTTTCAGGGCTGCTTTCCTGACCGTAGAATACAAAATAGTCATCGCCGACCACTTTTCCGCTTCCCGACAGCAAAAATGCCGATACATCCACATCACAGATGGGATTTTTCACATTCCATCCGAAGTTTACCTTTATCTTCTTTGAGCCGAAGTTAAGCGGCACCTTCTGCCCCTTTGAAACCCTCTTTGTAAGACTCGGTAATGTGATATGTGTTGAATTATTACTTTGTCCGCTACCTACAGCACCGCCTTGACCTACCGCAGCCGCCTGTATACCGCCTTGAACGGACGTAGCCGGCTGCACAACACTTTTTGCCGCGCCGGTATTTTGTGAAGATGCGGCATCTTTTTTCTTATAATATGAAGTATTCAAGAATTCTACATTTTCACTTGTCAGTACTATACCTTTCTTTTGATTCAAGTTTTCCAAATAACTTGCACTGATAGGTTTTGTAACATTCATTACAAAAGTACTCATATTCACCTCTCTTTCTTAACCTACATCAAGACCTGAGTGATACGAATAATTTCCGATACAGGCAAGTAATCTGTGAAAATCCGTATCCTCCAGCCTTTCAGGCATTATTTCTATATTTAAAAGTTTAAATATTTCCTCACATCTCTCAATACATCTGTCAAACAGTTCAGGAAAGCTTTCTCTCGAATATATGCCTTTATCCCAAGGATTTATCCAAATCTCATGATTCAGATTGAAAGTCTTCTTCGCATCAGGTATCTCATCCGAAAGTATCTTTTGTGATACTATAGGCGCTTTCAAAAAAATAGTCTCTATAGCATTTATTCTGTTCTTTTTTCTGCCCGTAGGATCCGCCAATGTCCTCACGCCGAATCTCATCGCAAGTACTGACCTGTGTACCATTGCAGACGTCACTCTGAAATTGTTCTTATATGTTATCGGGTAATATGTCTTATTGATCACTCTTGCAAGAAAATCCGAGACAAACTGTATCTCAAAGCCGTTTAGCGCAAGTGTTGCAGCCTGATTGAACTCCGAAGTCTTCTTTTTCTTATATTTTAACAAGAGCAATGTATCTATATCGTTCTCAAGTGCCGCGTGCATACCGTATACATAGGCACTGTTTTTACCGCTCTCATGTCCGATTCTGGCATAGACATAAGGATGACAGATATAATCACCCACATAGTGACAAAGAAATCCTGCAATATAGCTGATTGCCTGTTGTTTCTTTTGCACCGATTCCATGCTCTGTATCTCATACATTGCATTTGCAAAGAAATCATTTACATGGCTTTCATGCATATATGAGCCTACATTTCTGTAGTCTCTGTGTCTTAATATCGGTATATTATAAAAGAACATATCAGGACCTTGCAGCCCAAGCTGATACAACCATCTGTATTTGGAGATGATATGCTTTAACCCTGAGTTTTCAAGCTGTCCGTATGCCTTTACACCCAAGATATAATGTGTTGTAAATCCAGGCATCTTCACTCCTTAGTATATTCATAGACCTTCGTCAAATAGTAATCAGAAAAAAGTCCCTCATATTCATTAAAAATATTTTTTATATTTAATTTCTTATGTGCAAAGCCTATATCTGCAAGCTCTATCATACCTTTGTCAATTTCCGTATCACCTGCCGCAAATATTCTTTCACCTTTATATTCATTTATAAAGCGTCTTACCATATCGGCCTTGTTTAATTTCTTCGGCATTATATAAAGCTTTTCTTTATTATATAAAACTTCCACCAAATCAATGTTCAACTCAGACTTAAGGTCTTTTACCACATCCTCAATATCATCGCATTTTGTAAAGATAAAAAGGTTATCTATATTTCTGCATTCAAATATTCTTCTTTTATCTTTTTTCAGCATTGTGAATGCTCTTTGTCTTTCATCAGCTGAATCCGCTATGATTTCAAGGCTCTTTAAATACCATTCATCATCCGGCGCTCCGTCCTTTAAAAGCTGACCGCCGTTTGCACATAGTACATACTTCGGAACTATACTTAAATTTATCCTTTTGTACTGAATAGATGTCCTTGTAGTAACAGGGACTATCAGGAGTCTTTTGTGCAGTTTCTTCAAAAGTTCATAGGAGTACCTTGACATAAAGCTGTTATCTTCTCCTTTATAAACTTCCACACTCATCCTGTCTTTTATATCAGTTTTCTTTGAATAAATCAAAGTATTGTCCAAATCTGTAAATAAAATATCCATAAAGACAGTTTAACACTTTTTTATAAAATAGTCATTTTAAAAAATTTTGAAGTATGTATATTTTTCACCTTTTATGACTAGGACTGTTCTTGACAATATTTCACTTGTCGGAAATATATTGAATATTATGTTTCTGACTGAATCTCATATATCCTAAGACTGTAAGAGCGGCAAACCTGCTTCCTTCTATTATAATTTCCGTATTATGGGGAACACTCCTTACTTAAATACAAAAAGGACCCGGTATTTTGTACCGCCCCTAAACGTTAGACCAAAATATCACGATTAGGATGTCGGTATTTTTATGGCAAAACATAGTTTTGAATTCAAAAAGAAAGTTATTTTAGAGTATTTGGATGGTAAAGGCGGAACGTTACATATTTCTAAAAAATATTGACTTGGTTCTAATCCACAGCTACGTAAATGGATTAATGTATACAATAAAAGTCTACTGTGTAAACAAAAAGAAAGCACAACGTATACTGTAGAAGCTTGGTTTACAGGTTACTTCTTTCATTCGAAAGATCCGTAAATATGGATATGTGTAATGGTGAAATTATAAACTATGGAATTGACAAGCACACTTCAGCAAAAAATGTCATGATAACTCTGTTATGGAGAACTTCTTTGGATTAATAAAACAAGAAATCTATTATGGTGTTATTTACTATAGCTATGATGAGCTAAAGTCAGAAATCGAACAATACATAAAGTATTACAATGAACAAAGAATTAAAGAAAAACTAGGATGGCTAGTCCGCTGCAATACAGGCTTAGACTCTTGGCTGCATAAAAATAGCGTGGCAGCTATATAAACTGCTACGCTAAAAAAGTCTAACTTTTCGGGTCACATCAATCACCCTGAATTTTTTCAATATAATGTGCTTACTACTAATACTCTCTTTTACTACTCTCACATAGTTAATAATGTATAAATTTATATATTTTTATAATTATAACCTTTTCAGTTTGTCGGTCATCAATGTGTAGACCTCTATATTCTTGTCAAATGTAGTCTTTATAATACCTGCTATCTCATTCGTGTATCCCGGTGCTACTATCACTATCGCCTCAAGTTCTCTATTTCTTGCATCATCAGGTGAAATGATCTTAATATGCGATTCCGGTGCAAATCTTCCCTGCTTAAAAGGTGCCGAATCTATGATGCAGTCCACATACTTTGCAATACCTGTTGTGGAGCAAAGTGTAAATCCTTGGTGTGACGCCCCCCATATTGCTATCTTTGAATATCCCTTTATCGTATCAAGTACTTCTTTGGCAATGTCTGTCTTCTTTAAGATAATACCGCTTATATCAGGTAACTTTCTTTTTTTCACTATCACTTCAATAGTATCTCTGTTGACCGTCCTTGACTCAAGTACCTCAAATCCGCTTATATTTAAAAGATGTGTAAGACTGTCAAAATTGTAGTATGCGATATGGTCCGGGATTATCTCATAGAAGCTGTTCTGCTCCAATATATACTCAAAGCTCGGAACCGTAATAAGTCCGTATCCTTCTTCCAACAGATTGTTATAAATTGCTTTTAAATATGTTCTCGGATGCGGCTGATGCTCCAAAAAATTAAATGACATAAAGGCATCAAAAGGACCGTTCTTAAATACATGGTCTTCACTCTCCGGAAAGTCTTCATCCACTCTAAGTCCTGCTTCTTTTGCAATCTCTACAAGTTCCTTTTTATGCTCCGTACCGTAGCCTTCTACCGGAAAACCTTTAAGCATACCTAAGAACTCTCCTCTGCCGCAGCCGACTTCTATTATCTTCTTACCTTCAAGGGACGCAAACTCTATAAAATGTTTGTATTCACTCTTTCTTAAGTCTTCCATTGTAGTGGAATATCCGCCCGCTCTTATAACATCTCTGTAGTAATAAACCGCATCATTTTTTAACTGTACCAGATTACAGTCCTCACAGACACAAAGCGACACTTCTATACCCTTATCTTTATCAAGTTCTTCCTTTGTCGGTATATCCTGGGCACTTGCAGGCATATTTTCAATCTCCATAAGTTCATGTAATGAACCGTTACAACTAATACATCTTTTCAAATCCGTCTCCTAAACCTTATATACAATCTTTTATTCCCTTTTCAAATCCGTAGCTTTCAACAAAGCCTATTCTACTTAGACGTTCAATGTTTGGATTTAGAAAAGGCAACCCCTCACTTGCAGCTTCCTTTTTCTCTACGACTATACCGCTGCTGCTGTTCAACAGTCTCTTTATCTCTTTTACATAGTCCATAAGTATCCTGTTTGTCTTTCCCGCCACGTTGAATACAAACTCACCTTGTAAGTCTTTTTTTGAAAGCAGAGATATCGCTTCACATAGGTCTTTAATATATATATAATTCCAAGACTGTATACACTCTCCTATATGTACATCTTTATTCTCTTTAAAATTCCTTATACAGGTGGATATGAGCGATGTCTCATGGTCACCGCTTCCAAACACCGAAAAGATACGCATATGTACATACCCTATTCCAAGGCTGTCTCCAAGATTTTTGAGTTTACTCTTAAGTTCCAATTTGGCTTTGCCGTATTCGGACTTAGGGTTTGTAGGTGCATCTTCACTTTGCCTTGGTATGGCGTTTATATCAAAGTCATTGCCGTACTTTGATTCAATATCTGCAAGTGTCTGTCCGTATTCCGCCTGTGAACCTGCAAACAGAAATCTTTTTGCACCTCTCTCCTTACATACCCTCATAAGCTTTATGGCGACATTTATATTCTCTCTTTGGATATTTACATCCATTCTGCCTTCTTTACCTATGCCGCCCCACGCCAGATGTATACATATGTCAAAATCCGTGTCCAGTCTTTCTATATCTTTCATATCAAGGACTATAAGTTTGAATTTATTATTTGCTTCATACTTTAAAAGCTCATCCCCTCCTCTTGCATTTTCTCTGACCAAAGCAAGCACTTCTTCCTCCTTTGAGAGAAAGTATTCCACCAGATGTCTGCCTAGGAATGATGCGGCCCCTGTGATAAGTATTCTCATATTATTCAACAATCCTCGGTATTATCATATTCTCCTCCATCTCCTCATCTGACAGGAAAGGAGTCAAATCCTCAAGAGGAGGGCTTACCATTCTACCGTCTGCAAGCTGCTTTCCTGATGACTTAGGCTCAAAGTTTTGCTCCTTTGTCACAAACGCCTCGCATATAACAGGACCGGCGGCCTCAAAAGTCTTTGATACCGCATCTTCAAGTTCGCTGTTGGTCTTTGCACAAAAATATGTAATTCCGTACGCACCTGCAAGCTTACACATATCCGGGAATGAAAGGTCACCGCTGTCAGGTCCGATACCTACAAGAGGTTCATCTTCAAAGTACTTTGACTGTGTCTGTCTTATACTGTGGTATCCGTCATTGTTTATAAGGAATATCTTTATGTCCATCTTGTGGTGAACTATGGTCTGAAGCTCCTGAAGATTCATCTGTATACTTCCGTCACCTGTGATAAGTATCAGCTCCTTTTCGTATGCCTTACCGTCAAGGTTTGCCATATACGCACCTATTGCGGCAGGTAAATCATATCCCATAGATGCAACTGCGGAGTTTGATATAAATCTCTGACCTTTTTTGATGATATAGGAATGTCCTCCGACCACACAGGCGGAACCGTTACCTACAACCGTGATTTGATTTTCTTTCGCACTGTCACCGATATCTTTTATAAATGCGTATACATTGGCTTTTTTGTTGTCGTCATTTTCAAGGAATTCAGGTCTGCATACAGGATATTTTTTCAGCCAATACTTAACAGTCTCATTCCAGCTCATATCAAAAAGGCCTTTTCCTCCTTCGAATACAGGAGTCTTTTCTGTCTTTAAAAGATTGATAAGCTGTCTCATGAATACCTTACAATCCGCATGGACAGGAATGTCTATATGTACTGTGGGCTTTTTCAACTCTTCCTTGTCTATATCATTTACTATTGTAAAGGCTTCTCTTGCCCATCCCTTACAGTTAAATCCCACCTGTCTTAAACTGAGTCTTGAACCTACCGACAGTACAAGGTCAGAGTTTTGCACTGTGAAGTTTCCGGGTCTGTCTCCGAAATTTCCCGGTCTGCCTGCATACAGCGGATGGTCTACCCACAGGCAGTCCTCAGAGTTCCAACCTACCACCACAGGAATATTTAAAAGTTCTATAAGTTCCAAAAACTCCTTATGTGCATTTCCTATTCTGATACCGTTACCTGCGTTAAATACAGGTCTTTTTGTACTTTTAATCTTTTCGATTATTTCTTTTAATACTTTATCCGGCACAGCTTCAGGTATATTTGCCAAATCAAGCTTTGTTCTTTCATCTATATCAGTCTTGTACGGCGAGTCTGCAGCCCAGCCGTCTTTACCCGCCTCATAATTTTCTTTATCAAAACCTATAAGTTCATCCTCTTCAATATATGCGCCTTGAACATCCAATGGAATATCCAGCCATACAGGTCCCGGTCTGCCGTTCATAGCAAGGTACATACATTTTTCTATAAGGTATCTGATTCTCATAGGTTCTATAACCATTTCACTGTACTTAGTCATACATTCTATAGATTTGCAGATATCAAACTCCTGATCTCCCATAGCTCTGATACCTACATTCGAATATCTGGCAGTCCAGTCATATCTGACCTGTCCTGAGAGTATGAACATCGGTATGGAATCAAGCCATCCTCCAAGTACTCCGGTGATTGCATTTGTTCCTCCGGGTCCTGTAGTCACACAGACCACCGCGATTTGATTGTTGATTCTGGCATAGGCTTCCGCCGCCATTGCACACGCCTGCTCGTGGTGATTATAAGTCATTGTAAGCCCGGCTTGGTGACCGAGTCCGTTATTCAAATGCATTGCACCTCCGCCGGTCACGCTGAAACCATGGCTTATACCAAGTTCTACAAGTCTTTTAGCAATATAATTGCTCAATTTGATTTTCATAGTATTCTCCCTGAATTCTAAGTACTTAAATTTTATATCAAGTCAAAATCACGACCAAAATATTTATAAAATACCGTTACAATTATACCATAAAATTTATAAGTATTATAGCTTTTAACAAAGTCTTTTGATTTTATTATGATTGATTCAGTCAGCACAGTTTTAATTTACATATTGTGTCGTGAATAATCGGAATAAATATTATCAAAAATTTTCTTTTGATATTTTCTTTTTATAATTATATATAAAATCAATTCTGTAAGCAGATATATAAAACTGCAAATTACAGCCAGACCTGTATAGGAGGTTAATGTCAATTGATTTATAATACCTATAATTATCCATGATATAACAAGCGCCGTCATAAAGGGAAGAACAAAAAGCCATCTCAATGTACTTGCAAGTATATCCTTTAACTCGGCTTTGCCAAGTCCTATTTTTATCATAATACTGTATTTTTTACTTTCTTCATCCACAAAGGAGTAAAGTCTTGAGTAGATAATACTTGCTATTCCTATTAAAAATGATATACATAGTATACTTCCCACATAGGAAACCAGCCTTCTTGTAAGGTTTTCAATATCATAATAAAGACTGTAAGACATCAGGCTTTCTTTCCCGTCTTCAAATCCTATAAGATTTTTTATAGCCTCCAAATCTTTAATACTTCCATTTTTTAAATCACTCTGTGTAAAAGCATATATTCTGTCTTTTACCAAAACCTGTGATAATGACTCATAGTTTTTATCCGAAACAACGGTAACACTTGTAAAATAGCCGGATATCGAAATTATTTTTTTATCGAATCCTGCCTCCTTAGTGATGCCATAGCCCGAAATCAAATCCTTTATTGTATCGGATAAAACAGGATTTTTTTTGCCATCCACGCCTATAAGGAAATATTCATTATCTGAGAGATTTATCTTTTCTCTGTTTAAGAAATCAGCCACTTCATTATACATAGTATTGGATAAAATAATATGTCTTACCGTTCTTGCCTTGTTTTTAAGCTTGGCATAGGATATTGTAAGTTCTTTAAAGCCGGCTATGGATTTAAGCTCCTCTGATATTAGCTCAGCCTTTTTTGCACCCTTTTCCTCATCTTCCCAGTTTGCATACATATATGAATAGGGCATTATCTTTTGAGTATCTTTTGATATACTAAGCGGTGCACCCACTATATATACAAAGGAGGTCAGTATTATAGAAAATAATATCATAGAGGCTGCCATGGTCTTTATATTTGTATTTATTTTATACTTAAAATTACTTAACTTTATCAAATTATTTTTTATATAAATACGCCCGCTTTTTTCCATAAAAAAATTATAGATATTAAAAATCAGATTATAAATAAAGTATGAAAAACTTATACCGGCAAGTATTTCAAATATATAGATAAAGCCGGAAAAATTCTTTTGTATATGTAAATAAATTGTAATGGGCAATATAATAATAACAGCTATAAGTGAAAGCAGAAAATGATTTTTTTCAGCCAGTTCTTCTTTTTTTAAGAGGTCTATTATTTTTTTCTTTCTTAAAATCACAGGAGCAATCAATGATATAAGTAAAAACAATCCGCCCATTAAAAAAACAGTGAGTATCAGCGGAGTAAGAGGAAAATAAAAGTATAAATTTAATCCGTCTATCAGTGATTGTGCAATCATTAAAAATATTTTTGAAAAAACCAATCCCATTATTATTCCGATAAGCAGTGCAAATATTGAAATTATTATATTTTCAAAAAAAATCAGTGTATTAAACTGCCCGTTACTTGCACCTATAATATTCAGTATTGCAAATTGTTTACTTCTGTTTTTTAAAAAATTGCCCACGGAATATAAAATCAGTACAAAGGAAAAGAGCATGGATATTATACTTGCCATAAATAATATAATGCCTATAGTGCTTCCGGAATCTACTATTTTTAATGCCGGATGCATGGCAAGGTTTGAAAATAAAAAGAAGATAAAAACAGAGAATACACAGCTTAAAAAATGATATAAATAAGTTTTAAAATCTCTTTTTATATTATTATATGCAAAATTAAATAATGTCAATTTCATCACCTCCAAGCAAACTCATAGTGTTCAGTATTTCTCTTTTATAGTTTTTATCATCATTTCTGTTAATGATCTCCTGATAAATATTGCCGTCTTTTATGATATAGGTTTTATCTGAATATGATGCGATATTGGGATCATGGGTAACCATAATAATGGTTACATTCATGGATTCATTAAGTTTTTTAAAAAGCTTCATCACATCCTTTGCCGACTTTGAGTCCAAATTACCGGTCGGTTCGTCTGCAAGCAGTATGGAAGGTTCATTTATTACAGCCCTTGCTATAGCCACTCTTTGAGCCTGTCCACCTGATATTTCATAGGTTCTTTTATGAAGTAAATGGGAAATACCGAGAAGTTCACTGATTTCTTCAAGTTTTGTTTTCATTGTTTTAATATCAGCCTTATCAAGTGTAAGAGGAAGTATTATATTTTCTCCGACTGTTAAGGTATTTATTAAATTAAACTGCTGAAATACAAATCCCAATTCTTTTCTCCTGAATGTTGAAAGCTGTTTGGAATTCATTTCATAGGGATTTTTACCAGCAATTAAAACCGAACCTGAAGTGGGCTTATCAATAGTGGATATAGTATTTAAAAAAGTACTTTTTCCGCTTCCGCTGGGGCCCATTATAGCAACAAACTCACCCTTGGAAACTTCCATATTTATATTCTCCAGGGCTTTGAATGCTATCTTTCCCTTATATATTTTTTCAAGATTTGAAACTTTTAATATCATATTTTACTCCAAAAATTTTAGTAGTAGTTTTAATAACCCTCTCCAAGGTCTTTTTAAATTAAATATTTTAATCTATGCCATGATTTTAGCAGATGCAATATAAAATAAAAATCCGGTAACATTACAAAAGCTTACATTTTTGTAACATTACCGGTATATGGATTTTATTAAAAAATAATGGTCATTGTTGTGCCGTCATTTATATTCGAGTTCACCTCTATTTTATGTCCCAGATATTCACTGATCTTTTTGACTATATAAAGTCCTATTCCGCTGGAATCGGCATTATTTCTTCCGTTTTTTCCTATATAGAACAGTTCAAAAATGTTTTTTAAATCAGCAGGCTCTATTCCTATACCATGGTCAATGATTGAGAGGTAAACTTTATCTTCAATTTTCCCTGCGCTCACATTTACTGTTTGACCGATATTACTGTATTTTACCGCATTGGTGAGGAGCTGGTGAATAACTAATTTCAACCATTTGGAGTCTGAATACACATAGATATCATCATTTATATCAAGCCTCGGATATATCTGAGATGTTATAAAATAATCCTTTAAGCTATTGATACATTCCTTGCAAATACTCTTAAGAGCTACTTTTTCGGATACAAAATCATTTTTAAATTGATCCAAACGGTAGATATCAAGGATTTGATTCAGATTGTATTCCAAAGTATTTATATTTCTGACTATCTTTTTATAATCATCCTCATCACTGTGATTTTCACAAATAAGCTTCAACACCGACAGAGGTGTTTTCATTTGATGGACAAATCTGTATATCATAATCTTTTGTATTCTTTTATCCTGCTTTTGTGCTATTTCCTTATCGCTGCTATTTTTTATTATTTCCTCAATCATCAGATTATAATTTTTTTCAAGTTCACTTCTTGGCTCTTCAATCAGATAATCATTTAAAATAGGGCTTTTTAGTAAGAACTTTTCATATATCCTCCCTGTTTTATAAAGTCTGATTAAAATAAACAAGCTCAGCATAAAAAATACTAAGAATCCGAAATAAAAAATCTCATCAAACCATATTCCCTTAATAAAAAATAAGATACCAAAGAAAAATAATTGTGTCAGGAATACAATCAAATAAAGTAAAATATTATCTGAAAAAAATAATTTTAAACTATCTTTATTTTTCATATTCCACCTTATAGCCCATACCCCTTACGGTTATTACCTGTAGTTCGGATTCCAAATCCTTAAGCTTCTTTCTTACCCTGCTGACAGTTACATTCAAGGTGTTTTCTTCTACAAACATATCACTGTCCCAGATTTCAGAAAGTATTTTTTCACGACTTACCACATTTGGATAGCTTTCAAATAAGATACCTATTAATATTGCCTCATTTTTTGCAAGATCAATCTGATTATCTCTGCATTTTAGTGTAAAGCGTAGCTTATTAAAGGAGCAGTCGCCAAGCTCAAGCGCCGATTCTCCTGCGGAGTATTCGCATAGGCTCTTCTGAGTTGAGAATTGATTTTTGCAAGTAAAAGTTCATAGGAGAACGGTTTTGTGACATAGTCATCACCTCCGCTCATAATTGCCCTGACCTGATCATAATCCTCGGTTCTTGCAGACATAAATATGATGGGAACCTTGGTCACTTTTCTGATTTCGCTACACCAGTAAAAACCGTCATAGTATGGGATATTGATATCAAGCAGGATTAAATTAGGGCTGTGCTTTTCAATAAACTTATCAATATTTTTAAAATCTTCACAAATAAAAACTTCAAAATCATATCTTATAAGATGTTCCCTTACAATATTTGCAAGATCGGAATCATCTTCAATCATACATATTTTAAATGTCATATTTTTATCCTTTAAATTTAGTCTTTAAAATATTTTATAGTATAACATTTATCTACCTGTCAAGTTAATAGATATCTGTTGGTTTTTTAAGGCCTTAAACATTAATACAAAACTGTTCACAAATAAAAATCCCCCTTAAATCTCTTTCTTTTTTCTTACAGTTTCTTACCATTATATATATTCCCTTTTCAAGGAAAAAAAAATTGTTATAATGTAGTTACAGACTATAAGTTTAGTTTGAATTTTTTGATGGAAAATGAGGTCAGTTATGTTTATTAAAAAGTTTATGTCTATGCTATTACTTACTGCCACTATTTCCATGACTGTTGCTATACCCGGCCATGCTGCCATGAAGATTACAGATGCGAACTCCTACAAATGGAGTAAGACAGGCAGTGAGTGGAAAGTTGTTGACGGTTCAGGCAATCCTGCTTCAGGCTTTATAAGCTACAATGATCAGACTTACTATGTTGACAAAAACGGCATCATGAAGACCGGTTGGATCAAGTCATCGGGTTCTTGGTATTACCTCAATAACGACGGAACATTGGCTCAAGACCAGTGGATTGACAATTATTATGTCGATAGCACCGGTAAAATGACCAAAATACAGTAGGATAACTATAAAGTGGGGCATTGATTATTCAATGCCCCTAGTGGTTTTTATAGACTTATAATCCGTTTGCAACCTCTTCAATTCTCTGACAAACTATAGGAAGATTTCCGTTTCTTGTCCTCAACTCGTCGATCATCTTCTTTTCGTTCTTTACATCTTTTTCAACAATCTCATATACAAGTTCAAATAAGCTCCCCATACCTGTTGTTTTTACTCTTACAAACTCCGTTTTTGACAAATACTTTTTGAAAATATCCGTAAACACATCATCATAATCTAAGCTCTCCGGTATAGAAATCTTTAACTCTCTTCTTATTCCGAAGCTCTCATTTATTATACACATTATGACAAGTATAATTCCTACAACTATTATAAGTGCAATGGCTATCGTTATATATCCCATACCTATTGCAAGCTCTGCCGCCATGCTTAAAAATACCGACATTATCTCCTTGGAGCTTCCCGGCATAGATCTGAATCTTACCAATGAGAATGCTCCTGCGACCGCAACGCCTGCTCCAAGATTACCGTTTACAATCATTATAACAGTTTGAACTATCATCGGCAGTACTACCAAAGTCATTAAAAATGATATACTTGACTTTGCTTTAAAGCTGTGGAATCCCGCCACCAGAATGCCTGACGCTATTGCAGCCGCCGCACATATTAAAAATTCCTCAGTACTCACACTTGAACTTATATTACTTGTAATTGATTCAAAAATATTAGATAACATATCTTAACCTCACTGTTTCTACACCTCTTGGCATATATCTGCTTATAATACTCTCCGTATTTTGAGTAAGAAGTAGGAAAAATCCCTATATCTGAAAGAGCTTTACTCATCCACATCGGCATTGCTCCGTTTACCTTAATTTCCATAAGTTTTAACTTCTCATCCAGAAGCCTTCTGTCAAAACCTCTGTTCTTCAAGGCTCTTATCGGATATATTATTGTAGAGATAATCTTTTGCCTTGCAAAGTTTTGCCTCTATTCTCCTCTTATAGACTACTCCTTTAAATTTTTTCTTTATCTCTATAAAGCTGTTAGAATTATCTTTCGGCACCCCGTATGCTCGCAGTCTCAATTTTTCTTTATATATGGGCTTATCCAAAGATGCTCTTATCAGTTGATAATCATCAGTATCAAAATATATATTTGATATGGTATGCTTACCGTACTTATCCTGCTCCATATATTCATTTAATATAAACATAAGCTTTGTATACCGGTCCCTGTTCAGTAAGTATTTTTTTTCAATTCTTTCAAAAATAAAACCTGCCATAATTATTCCCTCATATACAATGTTTAATAAGTTACTATGTATATATTAAGATTAAATTATGGCAGATATATTTTTTAAATAAGTTTTATCTATGTTTATTCTGTGTTAAATTTGTGTACTTATAACTTTGTAATATCAATTATATCTATTTCTCCCTCTTCGTTCTCAAGTGAACTTACCAGTGCTTTTGCCGTATCTGTTGAGGTAAGCACATTCACACCGGTTTCTATTGCATTTCTTCTTATTATAAACCCGTCTTTGCTTCCGGCTATTCCTCTCATAGGAACATCAATTACAATATCTATCTCATGACTTAATATCAGGTCAAGAATATTCGGTCCCTCTTCTTCAAGTTTTCTTATTACAATCGCATTTACTCCGTTATCATTTAATACTTTTGCAGTTCCCTTTGTAGAGTATATAGTATACCCCAAAGCGCAAAATCTCTTTGCAATATCTATGACCTTTTCTTTTTCACTGTCTCTGACTGTAATTATCATCTTTTTATGTTTCGGAAGTTTTATGCCTGCACCCACAAATGCCTTATATAATGCCTCATTGAAGTTTTTACCTATTCCCAGACACTCACCTGTTGACTTCATCTCAGGTCCGAGCGAAATATCCGCTCCCTTTATCTTTTCAAATGAGAACACCGGCATCTTAACAGCCACCAAATCCGGTTCTTTTAAAATCCCCGTTCCATATCCCATATCTTTTATACTCTTCCCACAGATTGCTCTTGTCGCAAGTGATATTATAGGAACACCTGTCACCTTACTGATATACGGAACCGTCCTTGACGACCTCGGGTTTACTTCTATTACATATACATCCTCTCCGTCCGCTATGAACTGTATGTTTATCATTCCCTTTATATGTAGAACCTTTGCAAGCCTCTTTGTATATTCTACAACCTTAGACTTTACGGTATTACTTAAAGACTGGGCAGGGTATACACTTATAGAATCTCCCGAATGTACACCGGCTCTTTCTATATGCTCCATAATACCCGGAATAAGTATATCTTTACCGTCACATACCGCATCCACCTCTATTTCCTTTCCAAGTATATACTTATCTACCAGTATAGGGTGTTCTTGTGCAATTCTGTTTATTATCTCCATAAAACCGTCTATATCATTATCATTTGTCGCAATCTGCATTCCCTGACCTCCCAGTACATAGGAAGGTCTTACAAGTACCGGATATAAAAGCCTGTTTGCCGCTTCCTTTGCCTCCTTTGCCTTATATACGGTCTCGCCCCTAGGTCTTGGAATCTCACATTCTTCAAGGATTTCATCAAAAAGTTCTCTGTCCTCCGCCGCGTCCACATCTTTTGCGTCTGTACCGAGTATAGGAACCCCCATCTTCATAAGGCTCTGTGTCAACTTGATGGCTGTCTGTCCGCCAAACTGTACTACGGCTCCGTCAGGTTTTTCTATATCTACAATACTTTCCACATCTTCAGGGGTAAGCGGTTCAAAATAAAGCTTATCCGCTATATCAAAATCCGTATTGACAGTTTCGGGATTGTTATTGATTATAACGGTTTCATATCCAAGTCTTTTAAGTTCCCAAGTTGAATGTACACTGCAAAAGTCAAATTCAATGCCTTGTCCGATTCTTATCGGTCCCGAACCGAGTACCAAAACCTTTTTTCTGTCCGACCTTTTTGCTTCATTACTTCCGCCATAGCATGAATAAAAGTACGGTGTCTGTGCTTTGAATTCTCCGGCGCAGGTATCTACCATCTTATATACCGCCCTTATATCGAGTCTGTGTCTTAATGTCTTTATCTCTTCTTCACTTTTATTTGACAGCTTTGCGATAAGACTGTCGGGGAATTCAAGTCTCTTTGCTTCTTTTAAGAGCTCTTCGTCCAATATCTCACTTGATAGCCTGTTTTCCGTCTTTACAATATTTGCAATCTTAGAGATAAACCAAATATCAATCTTTGTTATCTTATGTATCTCTTCAAATGAAATGCCCTTTCTGATTGCCTCGGCAATTACCCATATTCTTCTGTCATCAATTCTTTGAAGTTCACTCTTTAAGCTCTCATTATCAAGTTTACTGTAATCATAGTCAAGCAGACTGTTTACATGCTGTTCAAGCGAGCGTATCGCCTTCATAAGTCCGCCTTCAAAGTTATTGCAAATACTCATCACCTCGCCTGTAGCCTTCATCTGAGTACCGAGTTCTCTCTTTGCGCTGAAAAATTTATCAAACGGAAGTCTCGGCATCTTTACTACCACATAGTCAAGCATAGGTTCAAATGCCGCATAAGTTTTCTTAGTCACGGCATTCTTTATCTCATCCAATGTATATCCAAGTGCAATCTTTGCAGCCACCTTGGCAATCGGGTAACCTGTGGCCTTACTTGCAAGTGCCGACGACCTTGATACCCTAGGATTTACCTCAATTACACAGTATTCAAAGCTGTCGGGATTTAGTGCATACTGTACATTGCAACCTCCTGTGATATTAAGCTCCGTTATAATATTGAGTGCGGAGCTTCTAAGCATCTGATATTCCTTATCCCCCAATGTCTGACTTGGTGCAACCACTATGGAATCACCTGTATGTACACCCACAGGGTCAATGTTTTCCATATTGCAGACTGTAATCACATTGCCGATTCCGTCACGCATCACTTCATACTCTATTTCCTTCCAACCTGCAATACATCTCTCCACCAAGACCTGACCTACTCTTGAAAGCCTAAGTCCGTTCTCAAGAGTCTCAATAAGCTCTTCTTCATTGTATACAATACCGCCTCCTGAACCTCCAAGGGTATATGCGGGACGAAGTACTACCGGATAGCCTAGAGTTTTTGCATACTCTTCACCGTCTTTTACATTCTCGACCACTTTGGATGCCGCAATAGGCTCACCTATTTTTTCCATGGTCTGCTTGAATGTATCTCTATCCTCGGCTTTCTTTATAGTAAGCGGCGTAGTTCCTATCAATCTTACATTTTCTTTTTCCAAAAATCCCTCTTCAAAAAGCTCCATAGCCAAATTAAGCCCAGCCTGACCGCCAAGTGTCGGCAACAAAGAATCAGGTCTTTCTTTTTTTATTACCTTTTTGACAAATTCGGCTGTCAAAGGCTCTATATACACTTCATCCGCAATATCTTTATCAGTCATTATTGTAGCCGGATTTGAATTGATAAGTACGACCTCTACTCCTTCTTCTCTAAGAGCAAGGCAACCCTGTGTACCCGCATAATCAAACTCCGCCGCCTGCCCTATAACTATCGGTCCCGAACCTATTACCAATACTTTTTTTATATCATTATTCCTAGGCATTTAGTCCTCCATCATCTTTATAAACTTATCAAACAAATATGAGCTGTCATGAGGTCCGGGGCAGGCCTCAGGGTGATACTGCACCGTAAAGATCTTTTTGTTTATATATCTTATCCCCTCATTTGTACCGTCATTTACATTTATAAAGGCAGGCACACATACATTCTTATCCAATGTACTTTCATCTACAGCATATCCGTGATTTTGTGATGAAATATATGTTCTGCCGGTTTCAAGGTCCTTTACCGGATGGTTACCTCCTCTGTGACCGTACCTTAACTTATAAGTGTCTGCACCTGTAGCCAATGCCATAAGCTGATGCCCTAGGCATATCGCAAATATCGGGATGTCTGTATCGTAAAGCTTTTTTATTTCCTTTATTATATCCACATTCTCCTTAGGATCTCCGGGTCCGTTGCTTAACATAATGCCGTCAGGCTTAAGCTTTAAAATTTCTTTTGCCTTTGTATCACATGGCACCACTATCACCTCACAGCCTCTTTTTTGTAGCTGCCTTGTAATATTTCTCTTAGCTCCAAAATCAATCAGCACCACTCTTTTACCTTCTCCCGGAAAACTGTAAATCTCTTTTGTACTTGTTCTTTTTACTACGCCTTTTACACTGTACTCCTTTATCCTTTGTAATATTTTTTCTACAACAAAAGAACTGTCAACAGTTATAAAACCGTTCACAGTACCGTGTTCTCTCAATCTTTTTGTCAAATCGCGGGTATCAATACCGCAAATACAGGGGATATTATTTTTTATCAAGAAATTTTGTATACTGTCTTCATTTCGAAAATTAGATGCGACTTCAGATAATTCACGCACAATCAAACCGTCTATCCACGGCCTGTCAGACTCCATATCCTCATAGCAAATTCCGTAATTTCCTATCAGAGGATATGTCATCACGACCGCCTGTCCCGCATAAGACGGGTCGGTCATCACTTCAAGATAACCTGTCATTGAAGTGTTAAAAACAATTTCACTTACCGCTTCCCTACAAGCTCCTACGTTTTCACCCTCATAAACGCTACCGTCTTCTAAAATCAGATATGCTTTCATCTTAATCCCTTTCTATAAATATTTGGGGTCAAGTCGTTGCCCCCAAGTTACAATAAGTTATTTATTCAAATAACCTCTGATTCTTTCCTGTAACATAGGAACAATTTCTTCCTCAAACCAAGGATTTTTCTTTAACCATATCAAATTTCTCGGTGAAGGATGTACAAGAGGCAAAAGCTTCGGCAAATACTCCTTATAAGCCTTGACCGTTTCAGTCAGATTCTTCTTCTCTTTATCACCCAGATAATACTTCTGTGCATACTGACCTATCAGAATAATAAGCTCAATATTAGGCAACTCTTTTAGCAATCTCGGATGCCACTTGGGAGCAAAATCTTTTCTTGGTGGAAGGTCACCGCTCTTACCCTTTCCCGGATAATAAAAATCCATAGGAATGACGGCAAAAATATCCGAGTTGTAGAATGTATCCGCATCAACACCAAGCCACTCTCTAAGTCTGTCACCGCTCTTATCAAACCAGTACTTCCTTGCCTCCTGCGCCTTAATACCCGGTGCCTGACCCACAATCATCACTTTGGCATTTTGCGGAGCCGAAAACAGCGGCTTAATCCCTGCATCTGTAAACTCCTTATTCTCCTTGTCCGCCATGATTTCATCAAAAATCTTTTGAACATTTTCCGAAAACATACAACTCACACTTCTTTCCTGTGAACAAAAGCCCACAAACTTTTCTATTTATGATAAACCAAAGCAAAAAAGTTTTCAAACTGAAAAACTTTTTTGTATACTCAAAAAATTATAGCATCATGATTTTTTTCTTGACATTTACCTACCTACAGAGTATACTTCTACAGGTATGCGGGTGTGGTGAAATTGGCAGACACGCAAGATTTAGGTTCTTGTGGGAGACCGTGCAGGTTCGATTCCTGTCACCCGCATTTAGCTGTCACAATTGGTGACAGCTTTTTTATTTCTTATAATTTTCTTTATATATATCAAAGTATTTGACGAAACTCCCCATTATTAATTATAATTAAATAAAAATATGATGAGGTTTGAGCCTCAAACGGGAGTTTCTTATGGCATTTTTTAGAGATTACAGAGCCACCGGAACATTAACTTATAAGCAGAGATTTTTATTTATCTCTACGGTCCCCATTTATTTTATGATATTTGCACTGATATTTTCACCTATCAAGGAAATATTGCCCGGACTTTGGCAAATAATCATACAGCCCGACCTTCTTATCACCGACTATATAGTGGTCGGCGGTATCGGTGCAGCCTTTTTCAATGCGGGGATACTTACACTTATCCTGCTTTTTTTGCTGTATAACTTTAAGGTGGAGTTTGACAGACATATAGTGGTAAGCTCATATCTTATATTCGGATTTTCACTTTTCGGAAAGAATGTAGTTAATATATGGCTTATACTTATCGGCTTCTTTGTCTACGCCAGATTGCACGGATATTCACTGAAGAAATATATCTACTACGGTCTGTACGGTACCAGCCTCTCCCCTGCCATTACACTTGTAATGCAAATAGGGCATAAAAGTACAGTTTGGCAGCTGCTCTTTGCAACAGCTACCGGACTTATCATAGGATATGTACTTCTTCCAATATCACTTCATGTAAAATCCGCGCACAAGGGCTATTCGCTTTACAATGTAGGGTTTTCATCAGGTATTATAGCTACCGTACTTGTATCCATATTCAAATCATTCGGTGTAGATATAGAGACCAGACTTATTTGGGACAGTTCACATACCATATTATTTGCCGTTGCACTGTTTGTACTGTTCGGCTATATGGTTGTGGTTGCTCTTATACTTGACGGTAAAGAGCTTTTTCCGGCATATATAAGGCTGCTTCGTGAAACCGGAGTACACGGTACATACAAGCATAATTATTCGGATGCCGTATATATCTTTAATATGTCAATAAACGGTATAATAGCTACATCATTTGTACTGGCTGCAAAAGGTGACTTAAACGGACCGACCATAGGATCGATATTTACAATAGTAGGCTTTTCTCCTGCCGGCAAGCATATGCGAAATATACTTCCGGTAATGGTCGGAGTATGTATCTCCGCCTTTATGAAGCAATGGCATCTGAATGATCCTGCACCTATACTTACGCTTTTATTATCCACCACTTTAGCGCCTATTGCAGGTGAGTTCGGCGTACTGGCAGGACTTATAGCCGGGTTCTTACATTCATCCGTGGCACTTAATGTAGGTATTGTATACAAAGGTCTGAACCTTTACAATAACGGATTTGCAGGCGGTATAGTCGCTATATTTATGGTTCCTGTGATAGAGGCAATCGTAGAAAAAAGAAATAAAATAAAGAATACGAGGATATTTATGGAAAATATTACAGATAATATGATAAAGAATGAAACTCCTTGGAATGACTGTATTCAAAACGGAGATACTGTAAAGAGAGTAAGTGATTCAAGATGTGAGCAGACCTATCAGGTCAGCGCCAGATACTTAAACGCTTCAGGCAGACTTTTCGGCGGCGACCTGCTTTCGTGGATTGATCTTATAGGAGGTATCGCAGCCAAGAGACATTGTAATATGCCTGTCTCCACCGTGACAATTGACAATATACATTTTTCAAAGCCTATGTATATCGGTGATATTGCGGTTTTGGTTGCAAATCTGACTCATGTAGGCAACTCAACTATGGAAGTAAAAGTAAACAGCTATGTGGAAGATTTGGCCACAGGACAAAGATTCCTTGTAAATACCGCATACCTGGTATATGTTGCACTACAGGATGACAAGCCTCACAGAGTTCCGAGACTTATACCTGAGACAGACAGTGAGAAGCGTGAATGGTTTGCCGGTGAGACTCGCAACGAAATACGTAAATCTCGTAGGAAAGAGGGAATATAAAATTGCAAAATTATATTAGAAGCATCGGCTTCTCAATGTACAAGAAAAAAAATGAAGTAAAAGAATTGCTTGATAAAATTCAAAGAGAAAATATCGCCTCGGCAAGGATCAGTGTGACTACGGAAAAGGAAAGACTTTGGGAGATACGTAAAAATCTCTCGGAGTCTGTGGGGCTATGTATATACGGATATCTTGAAAATCTCGGTGTATTTATAAGAGAGGGCTATTTCCCCTATATAAAAAACACTTCTATAAGTTCTACCTCAAAATGCAGTGTTGAAAAGCATATAGACGACTCCGTATTCTCAGGTATGCTTGATGACAACAGACTTGGAATGTCTTTGATATTCAGGCTTTCAAACCCACTTGACTATATTGATAACACCGGCAGTAAGATATCTTCCGTCAACCTGTTCGGCTTTTGCTCGGACGGCAGGATCCTATTACCTATAAAAAAGACCTTGGTGGAAATTGAAAGTTCAAAGCAGAGGTCACAGGATCGAACTTTACTTATAGAAGCCGCCAAGCGCGGTGATGAAAATGCTATAGATACTCTAACTACTGATGAAGCATTACTGTATTCCACTCTCAGTGACAGGATACAGACCGAGGATGTATACAGTATCGTCGATACACTGTTTATGCCTTACGGTATGGAAAATGATATATACAGTATTGTAGGAAATATCTTGGATATTAAAGAAGAAGAAAATGAACTGACCAATGAAAAACTTCTGATACTTAAGATAGAATGCAGTGATATAGAACTTAGTGTAGCCATAAAGAAAGAGGATTTGCAAGGTGAACCTATGGTCGGCAGAAGGTTCAAAGGAAACATTTGGCTGCACGGTAAAATAAATCAGTAATAAAAACAGGACCCCCAACTTTGGGAGTCCGTTTTTTTATACGAAGGTATTATAGATTACCTAGCATCAAAAGACACATCACTGTATAACCGATATAATACCCTTTATTTTTTAATCAAAGATTACTCGATGATAGATGCAACTCTACCTGAACCTACTGTTCTACCACCCTCACGGATAGCGAATCTAAGACCCTGCTCACAAGCAACAGGATGGATAAGCTCGATTGTCATCTCTACGTTATCACCAGGCATGCACATCTCTGTTCCTGCAGGAAGGTTGCAAACACCTGTGATATCTGTTGTTCTGAAGTAGAACTGTGGACGATAGTTGTTGAAGAAAGGTGTATGACGTCCACCCTCGTCCTTTGTAAGAACGTAAACCTGAGCTGTAAACTTCTTATGACATGTTACTGAACCCGGCTTAGCAAGAACCTGTCCTCTTTCGATCTCTGTTCTCTGAACACCTCTAAGAAGAGCACCGATGTTATCGCCTGCCTGAGCCTGATCAAGAAGCTTTCTGAACATCTCGATACCTGTAACAACAGTTGACTTCTTATCCTCATGGATACCGAGAATCTCTACTGTATCGTTAAGGTTAAGTGTACCTCTCTCTACTCTACCTGTAGCAACTGTACCACGACCTGTGATTGTAAATACATCCTCGATAGGCATAAGGAAAGGCTTATCTGTATCTCTCTCAGGATCAGGAATGTAGCTGTCAACAGCATCCATAAGATCCATGATCTTGTCACCCCAAGGTCCCATCGGATCCTCAAGAGCCTTAAGAGCTGAACCCTGAATAATAGGTGTATCATCGCCAGGGAACTCATACTCGTTAAGAAGGTCTCTGATCTCCATCTCTACAAGCTCAAGAAGCTCCTCATCGTCAACCATATCACACTTGTTCATGAATACAACGATATATGGAACACCTACCTGTCTTGAAAGAAGGATATGCTCTCTTGTCTGAGCCATAACACCGTCAGTAGCAGCAACAACAAGGATAGCACCATCCATCTGTGCAGCACCTGTGATCATGTTCTTTACATAGTCGGCGTGTCCCGGACAGTCAACATGTGCGTAATGTCTCTTAGCTGTCTCATACTCAATATGAGCTGTTGAGATTGTGATACCTCTTTCCTTCTCCTCAGGAGCCTTATCGATCTTATCGAAGTCTACGATCTTGTTTGTCTCTGAAGGGAATCTTGTTGCAAGAACCTTAGAGATAGCTGCTGTAAGAGTTGTCTTACCGTGATCTACGTGTCCGATTGTACCAATGTTAGCATGAGGCTTTGTTCTATCAAATTTTGCTTTTGCCATTGTTAATTCCTCCTTGAATTAAACCCTAAATTAATAGTAAATTTTGTTATATTATATAGTATTAGCCGAGATTTATCAAGTT
>NZ_DBHIEQ010000003.1:40445-43226 GCF_057250505.1 Lachnoanaerobaculum sp.
AACCGGCTCAACCCGTTTTTTTAAATTTTTATAATAAAAATTTTTATAATTAAGCTTTCTTATCGTTAAGAACTTTTTCCTGAACAGACTTTGGAACCTGCTCATATTTTTCAAAGAACATTGAGTAGTTTCCACGACCCTGTGTTCTTGAACGAAGGTCTGTTGAGTAACCGAACATCTCTGAAAGCGGAACGAATGCATTTACCTGCTTACCGCTCGGGATATCCTCCATACCCTCTATACGACCTCTTCTTGAGTTGATATCACCGATAACATCACCCATATATTCCTCAGGCATTGTAACTTCGACCTTCATGATAGGCTCAAGAAGTACAGGGCCCGCCTTGCTCATAGCATCCTTGAATGCCATAGAACCTGCGATATGGAATGCCATCTCTGATGAATCGACTTCATGGTATGAACCGTCATATACATTTGCATGTACACCAAGTACCGGGAATCCGCCAAGAATACCTGACTTTGTAGCTTCCTCGATACCCTCGCCGACAGCAGGTATATATTCCTTAGGAATAGCACCGCCGACAACGGTAGATTCGAACTTGAATGTCTCTTCTCCGTTCGGATCCATCGGTTCGAACTTAACTTTACAGTGACCGTACTGACCACGACCACCTGACTGTCTTGCATACTTGGAATCAACGTCAACAGCCTTAGTAAATGTCTCTTTGTAAGCAACCTGTGGTGCACCTACATTTGCTTCTACATTGAACTCTCTAAGAAGTCTGTCTACGATAATCTCAAGGTGAAGCTCACCCATACCTGATATAATGGTCTGTCCTGTTTCAGTATCTGTCTTAACTCTGAATGTAGGATCCTCTTCAGCAAGTTTTGCAAGAGCATCTATCATCTTTGTCTGACCTGCCTTGGTCTTAGGCTCGATAGCGATATCGATAACCGGCTCAGGGAATTCCATTGACTCTAAGATAACAGGATGCTGCTCGTCACAGATTGTATCACCGGTTGTTGTAACCTTAAATCCAACTGCGGCTGCAATATCTCCTGAGTAAACCTTGTCAATCTCGGTTCTCTTATTTGCGTGCATCTGAAGGATACGACCGACTCTCTCCTTCTTACCCTTTGTAGCGTTAAGCACATATGAACCGCCGTTAAGTGTTCCTGAGTAAACTCTGAAATATGCAAGCTTTCCTACGAAAGGATCTGTCATGATCTTAAATGCCAAAGCTGAGAAAGGCTCTTCATCTGAAGCATGTCTCTCAACTTCATTTCCGTCAAGATCAACACCCTTTATTGAAGGGATATCAAGCGGTGAAGGCATGAACTCAACGATAGCATCGATAAGCTTCTGCACACCCTTGTTACGATAAGCTGTACCGCAGCAAACAGGAATAGCCTTGTTCTCGCAAGTTCCCTTTCTAAGTGCTGCCTTAAGCTGCTCAACTGAAGGCTCCTCACCCTCAAGATACATCATTGTAAGGTCATCATCAAGCTCACAAATCTTCTCAACAAGCTCGCCGTGATATAATTCAGCCTCGTCCTTTACCTCGTCAGGTATATCAATGATTGAAATATCATCACCCTTGTCATCATTATAGATGTAAGCTTTCATCTCAAAGAGATCAACGATTCCCTTGAAATCATCTTCTTTTCCGATCGGGATCTGAAGCATGATTGTATTTTTTCCAAGTCTTGTATGAATCTGCTCAACAGCTGCATAGTAGTCTGCACCCATAACGTCCATCTTGTTGATGAATGCCATTCTCGGTACATGATATGTATCAGCCTGTCTCCATACGTTCTCAGACTGCGGCTCAACACCTTCTTTTGCAGAGAACACACCTACGGCACCGTCAAGTACACGAAGTGATCTCTCTACCTCTACTGTAAAGTCAACGTGTCCTGGAGTATCGATAATATTTATACGATTTTCCTTCTCACCCGGCTTTACTTTGTTAAATTCCTGTAATGTCCAGTGGCAAGTTGTAGCAGCTGAAGTAATTGTAATACCTCTCTCTGCTTCCTGCTCCATCCAGTCCATTGTAGCGGTACCCTCATGGGTATCACCGATCTTATAATTTACACCAGTATAATATAGGATACGCTCAGTAAGTGTGGTTTTACCGGCATCTATATGAGCCATGATACCAATATTTCTGGTTCTCTCTAAAGGATATTCTCTTCCAGCCAATTGGTTTCCTCCTATTAGAATCTATAATGAGCAAATGCCTTGTTAGCCTCTGCCATCTTATGCATATCTTCTTTTCTCTTCACTGCGGCACCTGTGTTGTTTGCCGCATCCATTATCTCGTTTGCAAGACGGTCAACCTGTGTCTTCTCGCCTCTTTTTCTTGAAAAGAATGTAAGCCATCTAAGAGCAAGAGCTTGTCTTCTCTCAGGTCTTACCTCGATAGGAACCTGATATGTAGCTCCACCGATTCTTCTCGCTTTTACCTCAAGTACAGGCATGATATTGTTCATAGCTTCCTCGAAAACCTCTACAGGATCCTTTCCTGTCTTATCGGAAACCTTGTCAAATGCTCCGTACACAATCTTCTGTGCAACACCCTTCTTACCGTCTAACATGATAGTATTTACAAGCTTTGTAACTACCTTGTTATTGTATAAAGGATCTGCTAATACATCTCTTTTTAGTGTATGTCCTTTACGTGGCACGTTTCTTCCCTCCTTAATATTTAATTAGATCTCAGGTACTCGCTTTTTGCGTCCTCGTGCCTATATTTTTTGCAACCAACAAAAAATCGGCACTATCTAATTTGAAAGCTTTGCTTCCTTTTTAAAGAC
>NZ_DBHIEQ010000003.1:43236-62352 GCF_057250505.1 Lachnoanaerobaculum sp.
AAAGAATTATATTTTGTATCTTTAGTTCTTATTTCTTATCTTTCGGTCTCTTAGCACCGTACTTTGAACGGGCCTGTTTTCTGTTAGCGACACCTGCAGTATCTAAAGTACCACGAATAATATGGTATCTTGTACCGGGTAAGTCCTTTACTCTACCTCCACGGATAAGCACAACGCTATGCTCCTGAAGGTTATGTCCCTCTCCAGGGATATAGCTTGTTACTTCGATTCCGTTAGAAAGACGAACTCTGGCAATCTTACGAAGCGCTGAGTTAGGCTTCTTAGGTGTTGCAGTCTTAACAGCTGTACATACTCCTCTTTTCTGTGGTGAAGAGATATCGGTTGACTTCTTATGAAGTGAGTTGAATCCCTTCTGAAGAGCAGGAGCTGTTGACTTTTTAACTGAAGTCTGTCTGCCTTTTCTAACTAACTGGTTAAATGTTGGCATTCCTTTTTCCTCCTTTTTTATTGGTTGCTTTACATTTTTGTTATTTGTGAATACCATCGCCTATTCACTGTGTGTAAATACCATCGCCTATTTACACAGTATTTAATGTTACTAAAAGAACCGCACATTGTCAATACTATTCACTTCTGTAATTCTGACGGTTTTCTTACAAAGCGGCCGATTTACTTTATTTTTAGCTGATACAATAAAACCCCCGACCTAAACGGCCGGGGTAAAAGATTTTATTTTGTTTTTCTTCTAAGTTTTATCAAAGCTGCTAATGATATTATAAGCATCATCAAATAGATATATGTCTTATTCTCATCCGCCGTCTTTGGTACAGGCAGCTTTTTAGCTCTGTTCTCATCCTGCGGTACTACCATATTCGCCTTCTTTGGAGGCTCCGGTATTACAGGGTTCAGATTTGTCAGGTTTTCATCCCTCTTATCAATTGTTGCATTATCTATAAGCTTTAACGTCTTTGCAGGCCTTAGTGTTAAATCCGATGATCCTCCTCTACTTGTATTTGACCTTGTAGCTACTGATGATGTCGCCATTCCCGGTCTTATAATAAAGTCTCTGTTCCAGTCTCTCGGATCTGCTATATTACTTGGTGTAGCCGGTACAGGCTTTGTAGGTGTGATTACTACACTCGGATCTTTTCGGTATACATAAGTTATTTCCTGTGCTCCCTCTTTGAATATTCCGTTATTTACACTTTGATCAGGTAAGCCGAGTATTCCGAAGTTTACTCCTTCCACCATTGTAAAGTGATATCCTGCAATCTCCACAGCGCTTGTTGTAAACGGCAATCCGAGTTTTTTACTTCCGTCTAAGATATCATCATTCTTTATCTTAAGATGTGCGGTATTTACATAATGTATTGTTACATTTTCTGTATTCTTTCTTCCATACACATAAGTAACTGTCTGCTCATTCTCACTAAATACTCCGTCTTTATTTGCAGGCATACTTATAAGGTCATGGAACTCTATATTCTCAGGCTCTGTAGTATATGCAAGTCCCAGCTTTTTATTTCCGTCAAGAATCTTAGGCTCTGCAAGGTTACTTCCGCTGTCACCGTCTATATAGAATACTTTTACACTTCCTGCATTCTTTCTTCTGTATACATAGGTAACCGTCTGTTCATTCTCACTAAATACTCCGCTTGCATTATTAGGCATACTTACAAGCTCATAGTGGGTTATACTCTTTGCTACAGTATTATAAGGTAATCCTGCATTCTCAACTCCCGATAATACTTCACTGTTTGCAAGCTCATTTCCTTCTTCATCCACATATAGCGCTTTTACACTTCCTGCATTCTTTCTTCTGTAGATATAGTTTACAGTCTGTGTCAATGTTGTATATACTCCGTCTTTATTTGAAGGAACGGTATCTATCTCAAAGTAATCAATATCTGCCGCATTTGAAGTATATGTAAGTCCAAGCTTTCTGCTTCCGTCAAGTACTTCATTTGCTATAAGCTCACTTCCGTCATACTTTGAGAGATGGCGTACAACTACATCTCCCGCATTCTTTCTTGCGTACTCATAGTTTACCACCTGTTCTCCTACCGTAAAGATTCCGTTTGCGTTGGCAGGTACACCTACCAAATCGTAGAAGTTTATATTTTCACTGTTTGTAGTATAAGTAAGTCCAAGTTTCCTGCTTCCGTCAAGTACACTTGGGCTGTGCAGTACCTCTCCGGTTCCCGCTTCGATATGATTTACTCTTACCGCTCCTGCATCTTTTCTTCTGTATACATACTCTACCAATACATTACTATGTGAGAATGTTCCGGACTTATTGGTAGGAATACTTATAAGGTCGTAGTTGTCAAAACTCTTTGCTTCGGTATCGTAGGCAAGTCCCAGCATTCCGGCTCCGCTTTGTCCTACAAGAGGATGAAGCTCATGTCCGTCGGCCTCATCTTTATAAGTAGCTATTACATTTCCTGCATTCTCTCTTTGATAAAGATATGTGACTATGATATCACTTCCTGCAGTATATACTCCGTTTGCATTGGCAGGTATTCCTCCAAAGAGCTCATAGTTCGGTAGGTCGGTAGAGCTCTTTGCCTGTGTGGTGTAGTTTAGTCCAAGCTTTCTGCTTCCGTCCAAGAATTCTTCAGCTGCAAGAGGTGCATTGGTTATTGCATCCAGATGTCTTACTCTTACATTTCCGGCATTCTGTCTTCTGTACTTATACTCTACAAGTATACTTCCTGTTATGAAGTTTCCTGCTTTGTTTGTAGGCACAGTTATAAGGTCATAGTAATTAAATACCTTTTGGTCCGTATCATAAGGCAGTCCAAGCTTTCTTGCTCCGCTTTGTACTTCAGGAGCATGAAGTATATTCCCGGTGTCCTCATCTTTGTAGGTTGCCGTTACGTCTCCGGCATTTTGTCTTCTGTACTTATATTCTACAAATATCTGAACAGTCCCAAAGTTGCCATTCTTATTACTTGGTACCGCAATCAGATCATAATTGGTGAAGCTCTTTTGATCGGTATCATAAGGCAATCCGAGTTTTCTGCTTCCGTCCTGTTCTATGGCCGCATGAAGAGTCGCTCCCGTATCGACATCCACATAGGTAGCCGTTACCTTTCCTGCATCATTTCTTCTGTACTTATACTCCACAAGTATATTTGTAGTATCAAAGTTTCCTGACTTATTTGTAGGTACCGCCATAAGTGTATAATTAGTAAAACTCTTTACATCCGTATCGTAGGCAAGTCCAAGCTTTCCCGCACCGTTTTGTACTTCAGGAGTATGCAGTGCCGTATTTGTATCTACATCCACATAGGTTGCAGTTACATCACCTGCATTCTGTCTCTTATAGTAATAAGTGATTGTAATCGGTGCTACCGTATACACTCCGCTGTCATTTGTAGGCAGGTTTGTTGTATCAAGATCGTAGTATGTAATACTCTCAGGACTCTCAGAGTAATTAAGTCCAAGCTTTTTCGTTCCGTACAATACCTTTTGAGCGTGAACAGGATTATTTGTTCCCGTTTCAAGATACTTGACAATTATATTTCCTGCATTCTTTCTTCTGTAGAAGTAATCGACAGTCTGAGGCAACAAGATATATGTTCCGTTTTTATTTGTCGGCTGTGCTACCAATTCATAGTTTGTGATACTTTCTTCATTGGTATTATAGTTTAATCTGAACTTATTTGCTCCCGGAAGTACTACCGTTGTGGCAAGCTCTGTTGTGGTGTTCTCTTCATAGTGATGTACAGTCACATCGCCTGCATTCTTTCTTACATAATAATAGGTTACCGTGGTGTCGTTGTCACCGTACTCTCCGTCCTTATTTGTAGGAAGAGGTGTCTCAGCCTCATAATAGGTATCCGTTACAGGATTTGTAGTATACGGTGTCCACCTTGGCATCCTTACAGTTGTTGTAGGCGAAAGCTCCGTGTTGTCATCTCTTTTTATATGCTTTACTATAAGGTTTGAGTACAATGTCTTTAATCCGAGGTTTTCTATCTTGGTATTGTCAGTCCTTGTAAGTGACACATCCACCACCGCCCAGTGCATGTTCGGAACAGGGTTTTCGTTTTCCTTAAGCTTTGAAGGCAATACCTCATAGCTTGAAAACTCATTTCCTATCTTTGTTACAGTACTCGGATTTAACGGTCTTATAGTATCTCCGGGGAAAATCTCTATATACACCTTATAATCTCCGGCATTACTTATCTTATTCTTAAAGGTATAATTACCGTTTGCATCCGTAAATACCGTATCCACCACTGTAGGTGTACCGTTTTCCATCTTTACAAGCCTTACAGGCTTATTTGCTCCTACAAAATCTCCTGTATTGAACTCATTGTTCTCATCCACATCGTAATAAACTTTACCTGATATAAGATATTTATTTATACCCACCTTTGATACTGTTGACTCGGAGGCACCTGTTAAGTTGTTTCCATACCATGACGCTACAGAGTTGTTGGCACTTGCATCAGCATCAAGTTCCTTAGTCTCAGGTATCTTTACGGAGTATGTAAAATCATCCGTACTTCCCGGAGTCAGCCTGTAGCTTGTATTCATCACCGCCTTAAACATGGTGACAGTTGACCAGTCTGTAACAGCCGATGCAGGTACCCAGTTTGCACCTACATTTCCTTCGATTGTACCTGCCGGAGCATCTGTAGAATAATAAACACTATATCCGCTCGGTGCGCTTACAGGTCCCTGCAAAACAGGATACATCTTTGAACCTCGGCTTACATAGTTTCCACTGTCATCCTTTACTATCGCCTTATCATTGGCATATGGGAGAATGTCCATGATATTAACTGCCGTTGCATTATCAATGGAATTATTCCATGCAGATAATTTATACTCTACGATATCTCCTTTTTCCGCTTTTATAGTACTCTTATATGTGGTATCTGTGGCAAGCTTTTGTTTCTTTGTGAGGATAACCGCTCTTGGCGGTACAAAGTTAAATTTAAAGGAAAGGTATGAGAGCCTGTCATTTGTATTTCCGTTGTTATTTGCATCGTATTTATCAAGGAAGCTTATACCCCTTTGTGCATTGACAACTGTAGAAGAGTAAACTGTATTCGGATCGGTTCCGCTTGCATCGGTTGAGTTGTTATCCCAGCTTAGGAATGACTCCACGGTATGCTCACCTTCACTTAGTGCAGTTGTCGGCTTGAAGGTATAATACATTCTGTCCACACCGCTAAACGTACCCGGAACCTTCGGCAATGTAAAGTTATTCAAATTAAAGACATAGGCTGTCTTACCTGTACCCTTATAGTCGTCTATTCTCTGCGGTGTTGTATCTAAAGTAAATCTGTACTTCGCCTGATAAGTATGATGTAATGCAGTACTGAACTCAAGCTCAGGGTCTACCAGGAATATAAGCTTGGCATTGTCTACCGTTCTGTCCGCATTCAAATATGAATTATAATTTGTGTATACATGATATAGTACATTATCACCTAACTGAACATTTGTGACATTAGGGTTACCGTTGACATTTTGAGAATGCGGAAGCAGTTCAATTCTCGCATAATTCTTTGCATAATGTCTTCTAACAAGCTGTGACCTCAAGCTTGTACCGCTGCTTGATAGTGCTTCTCCGGTATTGTATACGGTATATATGTTATTTGTATTTATTCTGTTTTGGATAGCTGTCACCACCGGAGCTGTAAGCTTACTTTCTACAAATAATCCTACTGCATACTCTCCATATCCCGAAATAGTTATATCATCATCAAAATCAAGTCGTATTGACTTATAGTGCTTAGGCGTAATCATATTTTCGGTATTCCACTTATAATACTCATCAGTATTGTTCACTGCGGTATAAGGTATATTTGTATCAATCACTTCCTCTGTATTGTCATCATTTATACCTATAAGCTTATTGTGAGAAAGCTTTGCACGATTTGCGGCATCAAACATCAACTCAAACACTCTAAGTCCGTATCCTTGGAAATCCACATTCTCATGCGGAGTGTCCTTTATGGACCTGAAACTTGTAGTGGAGCCTGTTACATTACCCGCTCCCCAGTACTGTGATACATTTATAAGCCATTTATCCTTGCCGTCATTATCACCAAGATTTGTATATAAATCTCCTGACGAAAATGCTTTTAATTGACCGTTTTCATTAGTTTCAGGAAATACGTTTCTCTTTGTAAGATACAACTTTTGTGTGTACTTATATGACTTATAAACTTTAGACTTTCTCTCAGTACCAAGATCCACAGTGCCGTCATCATTTACAAGATAATTGGTCTGCGGTATAAAAACGTCCGTATATCTGTTTTCATTTACAGTTTGAGTACCGTCATGCTTTATTGTAAACTTTAACATATAGCTTGGTGCACCCGGATTTGTTACTGTATCTTTTGTAATAGTGTGATTAACCGGATCATAGGTCCAATCACTATTGTCAGGCAAACTCGGATCCCATATCATACCCGGAAGCAATGACAGAACGGTTCTTTTTTTCCTTCTGTCCACACCATAGTTATAACCGTTCACCTCAGTATCGTTCACATGCTTTTTTCCGTTTTGAGCATAACTGTACCAAGTATCTGTAAATCCGTTCTTTAGATGTGTATGAGTGGCATCTGTTTGATCGTCAGTTACCTGAACCAAAGTGTCACTACCGCCCTTAGTCCAACCTCTTATGTTTCCGTCATCATTACTGTTAATACCCATTACATAAGTCTGTGCGGTAAGCTGTTTGCTTGAATTTGCAAGTTCCACACCGTCTTTTGTAAAAAGTCTTGTTTCAATAGTAGCTGTCTCACCGTTTGCAAATTTACCGTTTATCATGGAAATTCTAAACGGATTTCCTATTCTCGGTCCCGGTGAGAGCACATTGTAAACTATTTTTACTTTCCAATATGTAGCGTCATTTGTCAATGTGGCACTTTTTATAGTATTGGATCTGAATTGATTGACATCAGGTCTGTCAAATTCATTTCTTTTCAAATAAAGTATTGAATATGGTTCTGAATAAGTTCCACCTGATACACTTATATTAAGCCAAAAAGATTCCAATCTTCCCGGCTCCGATACAGTTTGACTTGTATCGTTGTATACAATCTCTGTTGCAGTAGCTCCTGTGCCTGTTGCTTTTACTTCATTCGGATAAAAGGCAAAGGATGCCAACAGCATCAAAAAAAGTACATATAAAAAAAAATCAGTCTTTCTTCTCCTTACACTCATCTCTATCTCCTAATTTTTTAGTACACCAAAGCTGTAATATATTCTGTCATATTACAAAAAGTTATACTTTATATAACTTCGCTCGTATATAGTAACATTTTCAAATGTTAAATACCAGTAAAAATCTACTAAAGAATAAACTTTCATCAGAAAGTCGAGATCTTCATCTTGAATAAATTTAAGTTCTATCTTAATATACATGTTTTTATATTTGTATTTTAAAACGTCTTATATTGCTTATACGTTGCATTACTTTCAACTATAATTTTATGATTATACTACACTGTATTTGGAAGTTTTTATAAATAGGTGGTTCTTTTCTTGTTTCAATTTTATTCATTAAACTCATTATATATCTTACCCGAACAATTTTAACGGCAATATATTATACTGATAAAAATTTATATTTTTGTTTTTAATGTTAACCTTTAAGTATTTTTAGTTGACATTATTATGTATTTATAATATCATTTTCTTATGCTTGTTAAATACAAATATTTATAAGTATCAAATTTTATTTTTATAGGAGATTTTTATGTCGAAAACTTTTTCTGTCAAGAAGATGGCGATAATAGCACTTATGACAGCCGTGTTATGTATATTGGCACCGATTTCCATACCGCTATTTATCAGTCCTGTGCCTGTCTCACTTGGTGTACTGGCCGTATACCTTGCAGCATATGTGCTTTCACCTGTAGATGCACTGGTTTCAGTAATAATATTTATATTACTTGGTACATTCGGACTTCCTGTATTCTCAGGATATTCAGGGGGTCTATCTAAACTGGTCGGTCCTACAGGAGGTTATATAATAGGATTTTTATTTACAGTTTATATAAGTTCACTTTTTATACATATGAAAAAGGGCATTATTTTTGATGTAATCGGAATGATAACAGGCTTAGCTCTTTGCTACATTCTCGGCACAATATGGTTTTCATATCAGCAGGGAAAAGGCTTTATCGTATCACTGCTTTTGTGCGTTGTACCTTTCTTGATAGGAGATGCTGTAAAGATTGTAGTGGCCGTTATACTTGGTACACAAATAAATAAGAGATTGGCTAATATTAATCTATAATAAAAAATCCGTACAAAAAAGTACGGATTTTTTTATCTCTCCCTATATCCTAAGGCCTGTTCCAAAACAATTTTTTCTTCATCTGAAAGTACCTGATCTGTCTGACCGTTCTCAACTATTCTTATATAATTAAAAGTGGTCTCTCTTGAATGTATACTGCTTATTATATATCCTGAGTTTCTGTAGTTTAACATACAGAGTGCAAAGCTCAGCTTTCCTCCCATTCCTTCAAATGCATCATACTTAAGTATGCCGATCTTTTGATAACATTCCCTTTGCACCTTGTTCAGTTCTCTTATAGCTTCTCTGTTCAGTCTGTTCTCATTCTTCAAACTGCGAATATCTTTTCTCAAAAGGATTATAATATCCTCAAGATTCTTAGCGGTCTTTCCTGTCATAAAGTTATCATATGATTTAAAAAGTCTTCTGTATTTTATTCTATGCCTAACCATAGATATAAACAGTATAAAGTTAAAAATAGCCACTACAATGATAAAGCCAAACAAAATCCTATTATCTATTGTAAAATTCATCATCATTATCCTAATGTCTTAAAAATATCCATTATTCTGTCAAGTTCAACCTGAGAATAATATTCTATTTCTATTCTTCCTTTATTTTTGTCTTTTTGATTTATATGTACCTTGGTACCCAGTACTCCTTGAATACTGTCTTCATATTCCTTATAAAAAAGTGATAAGTCTCTGACAGTATCTTCCTTACTCGGCTCTGTTAAAGCCGAAAGCTCCACATTTTTCTTTTTTGACAGTGCCTTGGCCGCCTTTTCAGTATCTCTTACGCTTAAACTTCTCTTCATTATATCCAGTGCAAGCAACTCTCTTTTTCCCTCATCCTCAAGGCTTAAAAGTGCTCTGGCATGACCTGATGAAATCTGTCCGTCTATCATATACTGCTGTATATTTTTACTGAGCTTCAAAAGTCTGAGTGAATTGGTGATAGTAGAGCGATTCTTTGAAACCTTATCAGATAACTCTTCCTGTGTCAGATTATATTCCTCTATAAGACTCTTATATGCAAGCGCTTCTTCAATAGGGTTCAAATCTGTCCTCTGTATATTCTCTATAATAGCAATTTCCTTAGCCTTTTGGTCGTCATAATCTCTTACAACTACAGGTACTTCAGATAATCCTGCCGCCTGTGCTGCTCTCCAGCGCCTTTCACCTGCAACTATTTCATATCTGTTACCGATTTTCTTTACTATAATAGGCTGTAACACTCCGTACTGTTTTACCGATTTTGTCAATTCATCAAGGCTGTCCTTATCAAACATCTTTCTTGGCTGATTTCTGTTTGGCTCTACTAACGAAATCTTTACCATCAATTCACCGGCTTTTTTGTTTGTATTGTCATCTATATTCTTATCCACTGCCTCGTCAATAGCTGTATTGGTTCCATTTATATTTCTAAGAAGAGCATCTGCGCCCTTTCCAAGTGCCATTCTCTTTGCCATTTTTACCTCCCGCTCTTACTTAGTACTTCAGATGCCAACATTCTATATGCCTGTGCTCCTGTTGAAGTAGTATCATATTCCGTTATCGGCATTCCGAAGCTCGGAGCCTCAGCCAATTTTACATTCCTAGGTATTATAGTTTCAAATATATTTTCATTAGAGATAACGCTCTTTACTCCCTCTATAACCTGTCCGCTCAGATTATTTCTGGCATCATACATTGTAAAGACTATTCCCTCTATCTCAAGTGTCGGATTCAGTCTCTCTCTGATCAAATTCACAGTTCTGAGCATCTGATTAAGTCCCTCAAGGGCATAGTATTCACATTGAATAGGTATCACCACACTGTCTGATGCCATAAATGCATTTATGGTAAGAAGACTGAGACTTGGAGGACAGTCTATTATTATATAATCGTATTCCTTATATATCTCACTTATCTTTCTTCTAAGCGTTCTCTCTCTGTCCTCAAGCTCCAAAAGCTCTATCTCGGCACCTGATAAATCCACATTACTCGGTATTATATCAAGGTTTTCCACCTCGGTACTCAATATCGCATCATTTATATTTTCATCACCTATAATTACTTCGTATATAGTCTTTTCAGTGTTCAATTTATCAATTCCAAGTCCGCTTGATAAGTTTCCCTGAGGATCAAAATCTATTGCCAACACACTTTGACCTGCTTCAGCCAAAGCGGCTGCAAGATTTACAGCAGTAGTAGTCTTACCTACACCACCTTTTTGGTTTGCAAATGAAATAATTTTCGTCATAATATTATTCAAGCATTCAGCTTGTTCCTTTCTATTTGTATTTTACAGATATATACTGAGAGCATTTAAAAACTCCTTATCGTTTTCAATATGTGGGTATTTATTAGAGTCATCAATAATAACAGACTCTATTGCCGGATTGACTCTCATATATTCCTTAATTATATTCGACGCATCCTTATTGTATCTACCCTCAAATACAACTATACTGTTGTCTATTTGAGACAACTCGAACTTTATATTTTTCTTGATATAGAAACACACTATACTGGAGTACAACGATTTCGGAGACAAACCTCTATGTGCAGCCTCATAACATTTATCCAGCATATCCTTTGTGAATCTGTCTTTTCTATAAAAATCGGATCTTACATTGTATTTTATATTCCACCTGAATGTAGCTATATTATATAGAAGATTTCCAAGTACAGACATACTCAAAATAGCCTTATAAGTTCTTGCTCTTTTTCCCGGTATAAGCTGACCTTTTGAAAGCTTCTCAGGTGAAATAAGTATTATTTTTTCAAATAATGTACTGTCATTATCACAGGCGGAAATAACAAAAGCCGAGCTGTTTCCACTTGAAATTACTGTAGTCCTTTTTCCTATTATTGCCTTTATGAAGTCACATATCAACTGTGCAAATATATGATTTGTATATGTCATAAACGGTTTCTCAGATAATCCGCATCCCAATAAGTCTATACTGTATACTGTATGTGACTCAGCCAATATATCTGTTATCTTGAACCATTCTTCTGATGACGATGCTACATCCGGTGAATGGACTAACAGAATAGGGTTACCCTGTCCCTTTTTCCTGTACTTTATAGTACCAAATCTCCATTCAAACTCTTTTGTTTCTTCTTTTCCAAGGAGATTCTTTGATATAGCATGCATACTTGTAATTTTATTTATCAGTGATACACCTATCAGTGTAGAAGACGATATCACCATTGCGGTTAAAATCTTTAAGTATTTTTTCACTGTGAAAACCCCTTACTTTATAGGATAATATAAGTTCTACACCCATAAAATCCTCAAATATCTATTTACTTTTATATTCTATCATACTAATATTTCCTAATCAATGAAATAAGAGGAAATATTTTAATGTTTCACATGAAACATATACTTTGTTTCATGTGAAACATCGGAACATGGTTTAGTATTACACCTAATATAATGGCTTTACTTGATTCTATATGGTAATAAATCTAATAGTCTTATCCAAGTAATACAGATATATTTAATAATTATACAGTAATAACTTCAATATTTTAAATCTCTATTGTACTTTATTCTTACCTATTCAGACCAATATGTATTTTATTTATAGCTTTTATTCAGCCTGCAAAAGCTGTAGCTACCTATAGAACCACTCCTTTACATTATAAATATATATGATTTTATTTATATAACTTTTGTCCTCAATCTCTATATATAACCGATTTATTAGTATATCTTTTATCGCACCATAAATATGCCGAATTTAATATCAACCATATCCGTATAATAATACGATGACGATTCAAATAGTACTGCAGATATTTCAATTTGATTTAAACCGAAGTAAAGTACTAACCTGTAAGTCTCTTTCCAATAATATAATCCCGATATATTAAATATTATAAAGTCATAAAGAATAATATCTCATCTATGTAATACTTTTTTACATCCATTCCGTATAATAATATATTTCCAACTTATATATAACACACTTTATTTATATTCAAATTCTACATGTACTTGTATAAATATAACAGCTTATTTCAAAGTATATACTTTTACCTCCTTATTATAAAAACAGTTTAAACATTCAAAAATATATCTATAAATTTTAAATATCTAATCCAATATAAACGGTTATAAGTAGTTTTCCTTATCCTATATACCCTATAAGAATATTAAAATCAAAAAATCACTTCAGCTTATAAGAAAAACTTTTAAAATAATATAGCGACCTAAATAAGATATAATAGATTATACTGTTTGCTAATAGAAGATTACTCTTATAATCTACAGCCCTTACCATATACAATATTCAATATAATACAGTTTTTGATTCCGGTTGCTCATATATTCAAGCTGAAGGTTCACAGCCATATTTTTTATAGTATCTATCCTTTTCTAATATTTTATATAACAATAATCTTAGATCAACAGTACTGTTCTCAATAAAACAAGCTGAATATCCGTTTAAAAATCCCTCACTATACAGGCTCATCTAAACCTTATAATTAACTATGATATTTCTATGGGAGGTTATTATTACTTAAACTCTTTAATACAATATAACACTATAAATAACTGAGATATTTATAGCGTTAGTATATATCAATTTAAAACATATCTTATGCTCTAAAATTAAAAAATAACTTTAATAATAATAGTGAAACATATTCCAACACTTAACATAGTAGGCATAATTACAATACATAAAAAGGCCCTACAGTATGTTTCATGTGAAACATCACAGTAGAGCCTTATTCTTATTGTTTCATGTGAAACATGAGTTTATATCTTTTTATATAAAACACAAATTTTATTCTTCTATGTTTCATGTGAAACATAAGTTTTATTTATGATGTTTCACATGAAACATCTATTTTATAGGTTCCTTAGTAGGTAACCCTGCTTTTCTGGGATATTTACCTGAGGTAGGCTTTACCTTCCTTATATCCAGCAGGATCCTTTCCCCATATTCCTCAAGTTCAAACTTTACAGATTCACCTATTTCACCGCCAAGTACCTGTATTGCCTTCTTTGCATCATTTACTTCTACATCATAACCTTTTGACTTATATGATACAAAGCTTCCACCAACCTTTACTAATGGAAGACAGTATTCACTTAATGAGGCTAAATTTGCAACCGCTCTGGATGCACATATATCAAAACTTTCTCTGTACATTTTATCTCTTGCTATATCCTCAGCTCTTGAATGTATTGCAGTCACATTTTTTATATTCAATGTTTCACAAACTTCCTGTATGAATTTTATTCTCTTATTAAGGCTGTCTATTAAAGTCAGTTTAAGGTTTGGAAACGCAATAGCTAAAGGTATCCCCGGAAATCCTGCACCTGTACCAAGGTCCGCTATACTGTACTCCTTTTCATCAATATCTTTTATCAGCTTTTCCAATGCAATACTGTCTATAATATGTTTGTATGTAAATTCTCTTATATCTGTAATAGATGTAAGGTTCATCACCTTATTCTTCTCAACTAAAATCTCATAAAACCTATATAGTTTTTCTTTTTTCTCATCTGAAAGTGGAGTATTCAATATATTATTTTCAGACAAGTATATGTCCATATCATTACACATCTTTTTTCTCCTTATAGGTCTCCAAATATACAAGTAATACCGTTATATCTGCCGGTGAAACACCTGATATTCTTGAAGCCTGTCCGATAGAGCTTGGCCTTACTTTGCTAAGCTTTTGTACAGCCTCAATTCTCAGACTGTTTACCTTGGTGTAGTCTATATCAAGCGGAATCTTTTTATTTTCAAGTTTTTTAAACTGTTTTACCTGAGACTCCTGACGTTTTATATATCCCTCATATTTTATATTTATATTTACCTGATCTCTGATATCTTTCTTTAATTCTTTTCTGTCAGGATCCAACTCTCTTGTAAGGTCATAATTTAACTCCGGTCTCCTAATAAGTTCCGCAAGATTTGCAGATGTTTGAAGCGGAGTGGATCCGTTTCTTACAAGGAAATCCTGTACTATAGCAGTAGCACCTATATGTATATTTTTTAACCTTTTAACTTCATTAAAAATTTGCTTTTCTTTTTCTAAAAGTCTTTCATATCTTTCTTCTGATATAAGTCCTACATCATGCCCTATTTTTGAAAGTCTTAAATCTGCATTGTCCTGTCTTAGAAGTAATCTGTATTCCGATCTGGATGTCATCATCCTATACGGTTCATGACTTTCTTTAGTCACCAAATCGTCTATCAGTACACCTATATATCCCTGATCTCTGCCTATTACTACAGGTTCTCGTCCAAGTACCTTCATAGCGGCATTTATTCCCGCCATAAGTCCTTGTACCGCAGCCTCCTCATAACCTGAACTTCCGTTGAACTGCCCTGCAGCAAAAAGTCCTTCCAAATTTCTGAACTCCAAGCTGTCCTTAAGCTGTCTGGCATCAATACAGTCGTATTCTATAGCATATCCGTTTCTGACAATATTTGCATTTTCAAACCCCTTGATACTTTTTATCATTTCTTCCTGTACATCCTCAGGTAGAGAACTTGACAAACCTGAAAGATACATCTCATTGGTATATAAACCCTCAGGCTCTACAAATATCTGATGTCTGTCCTTATCCGGAAACTTTACGACCTTATCCTCTATAGACGGACAGTATCTCGGACCTGTACCCTTTATAGCACCTGAAAACAGCGGTGACCTGCCTATATTCTCTCGTATTATTTCATGAGTATGTTCGTTGGTATAAGCGAGATAGCATTTTACCTGTTCTTTCTGTACACTTTCAGGATCGGTTTCAAAAGAAAAAGGTACAACCGGATTGTCACCATATTGTTCCTGCATTCCGGAATAATCTATACTTCTGCCGTCAACTCTGGCAGGTGTACCTGTTTTGAATCTGTTTAGAGATATTCCTGCATCCAAAAGCGATTCCGAGAGATGATTTGCAGACTTTAATCCGTTAGGACCTGTATATTCGGCCACCTCACCATATATACATCTTGCCTTCAAATATGTACCTGTTGCAAGTACCACAGCCTTTGCATAATACTTACTTCCTGATACACTCTCAACACCCTTACATGCATTGTCTTCAATAATAAGTTTTGTAATCTCTTTTTGACAGACAGTCAAATTCGGAGTGTTCTCAAGAGTCTTTCTCATCTGCTTTGAATATTCCTGTTTATCCGCCTGCGCTCTAAGTGAGTGCACTGCAGGTCCCTTTGAAGCATTCAGCATCTTTGACTGTATAAAAGTCTTATCTATACATTTGCCCATTTCACCGCCAAGTGCATCAAGCTCCTTTACCAGATGTCCTTTTGAACTGCCTCCGATATTCGGATTGCATGGCATCATTGCTATAGAATCCACACTTACCGTAAAAATGATTGTCTTAAGACCAAGCCTTGCACTTGCAAGAGCAGCCTCACATCCTGCATGACCTGCCCCCACTATAACAACATCGTATGTCTTTTCTATTATCATATATTTTCCTTCTGTCTATTTACCCATACAAAACTTTGAGAATATCTCATTTACAACATCATCATCCACAGTCTCCCCGATAATTTCTCCAAGTGCCTCATAGGCATTTAATAAATCTATCGTAAAGAAGTCCTCCTCATATCCTTCATCAATACTTGAAAGGCACATCTCAAGTGACTCCATCGCCTCATTTATGATTTCCTGATGCCTGATATTGGTTATAATAATCTGATCGTTAAAGTTTATCTCATTTGAAATAAACTTAGCCTTTATCATAGCTTCAAGCTCATCCACACCTATATTATCCTTAGCCGAAAAGATTATTACATCCTTATCGCTGTATTTTCTTATATCGTCGACGCTTACTTTAAGTTCCTTATCAGACTTATTGATAAGCACTATAGCCTGCTTATCTTTAACACTTTCAAGCAAACCGATATCTTCACTGTCAAGAGGTAGCAGTCCGTCTATTACTACCAAGTTCAAATCGGCACTATTACTTGCCTCTATAGCCTTCTTTACACCGATACTTTCCACAACATCATCAGTCTCTCTGATACCTGCAGTATCTGTAATATTCAGACTGATCCCTGAGAGCTTAATATTTTCTGTCAAAGTATCTCTGGTAGTGCCTGCGATATCCGTGACTATGGCTCTGTCACTCCTTGATAAGAGATTTAAGATAGAAGATTTTCCTGCATTAGGCTTCCCGATAATAACGGTATTTATACCTTCTCTTATAATACTTCCGTCCTTAAATGATTTTTGCAAATATTCTATTCTTGTAATAAGCTTTTTTACAATCTTTCTCAACTTTACACTGTAACCGTCAAGCGAATAATGCTCGGGATCATCAAGTGCGGCCTCTATAAAAGCTATTTGCTCCAAAATCTTGGCTCTGATTGTCTTTATATTTTCAGTCAATGCACCGCTTAGCTGCCTTATACCGGCTTTAAGCGCCAAATCATTCTTTGCCTCTATTATATCTATTACAGCCTCAGCCTGACTTAGGTCCATCTTGCCGTTTAAAAAGGCCCTCTTTGTAAACTCACCCGGAAGTGCAGGCCTTGCACCTGATTTAAGCACTGCATGAAGTACCTTCTCCAAAATAAGTATACCTCCATGACAGTTTATTTCCACAGTATCCTCACCCGTAAAAGTTCTCGGTGCTTTCATAAGCATTACTAGCACTTCATCTATTATCTCATCACCGAAATATACATGACCGTAGTTTATGGTATGTGATTCAACCTCTCTCAAACTTTTTTTCCCGCTAAATATCTTATCCGCTATTCCTATAGCATCCTCACCGCTGATTCTTATTATACCTATTCCACTTTCACCAAGTGCAGTTGCAATAGCGGCAATAGTATCTGTTTTCTTCATATTCCTCCATAATATATGAAAAGAGGACCATCAATAACTATGTTATCAATAGCCCTCTTTCACAAGACCGTTCTTTATTGCATTTCCCTTTTAGGGCTTCTTTTATTTTGTTTAAAGCTTTTCTTCGGATAGATTGTAATATGTCTGAAAGGCTCCTCACCCACGCTCTTTGTTGACACCATATTGTCACCCTGTAATACGGCATGAATAATTCTTCTTTCATAAGCATTCATCGGCTCAAGCTCTGTAAATCTGCCTGTTTTCTTTACCTTGGATGCTATATTCTTTGCAAGCAATTCAAGCTTTTCTTTTCTCTTTTTTCTGTAGTTCTCGGTATCAAGCTTGATTCTTATATAGCTTTCGCTGCTCTTGTTCACTACAAGACTGAGAATATACTGTAATGAATCAAGTGTTTGACCTCTTTTACCGATAAGTACACCCAGGTCTTCCTCGCCCTCTATTACTATAGAAAGCTCATTAGTCTTAAATGAGAAATTATAATTTGCATGTGCCGGCAAATCCATAGCCTTGAACAAATCATTCAAAAAGCTGTCAACTACGCCTCTGACAGCTTCAAGCTCATCATTGGTAAGTATCTTCTTATTGGAGCTCTCATATTTATCTTCTCCATAGAATTTTGTGTACTCATCTACAGCCTCTGTAGCGGTCTCTTTGACTTTAGAAATCTCTACAGGTTCTACCTTAACTTCTTTCTTTTGTGCTACAGGCTCTTTTACAGGCTCATCTTTTTTTTCTATGTCCTTCTTTTCAATAGGAGATTTTTGTTCTCTTACTTTCGGGTCCGCTTTAGTAGCCGCATTTGTCGCTACATTCTTGGCTGCATTTGTATTCTTTTTCTTTGCAACCTCGATATCGCCGGATTTCTTCACAGTGACCTTAAGTGTCCACGGCTTAACACCGATGATTCCCAAAAATCCGTTTGTGCCTCTTTCAATAATCTCTACATCCACATTGTCACTGGTGGTCCCAAGCTCAATCAATGCCTTTGTCAAAGCTTCATCATAATTCCTCGCTGAAACTCTAGCACTATCCATCTCATTCCTCCTATTTATTTTTCTTAGAATTCTGCTTCTCGTTGTACTTTGATACCATATTGGCCTTAGAAGCAAGTGATCCCGGCTTTGCATCTTTATTATAATACTCGGTAGAATCTTTTATATTCTTTGCATTCACTTCATATTTCTTTGCTTTATTTTCTTTTTCCTGCTTTTCAATCTCATCCATATGCTTTGCATTCTCAATAACCTTTTTATTTGCACTGAGTGCAGGAAGACCCTGTTTTGCTCTTTTTGCATTTTGTTTTGCAAGATTATTTTCTACTAATTTATCAATATCCATATCTTTTAACTGATAATTAACAAGTAACTGAATAATTGTTCTTGCAAGTGCTGAAGCAATCCAGTATATACCGATACCTGCAGGAAGAGTAAAGCAGAAGAATACCGACATAAGTGGCATTACAGTATTCATGCTCTGCATCTGCTTTGCCATATCGCTTTCATTGCCTGAATTCTGCGGCTGATTTACCGTCATTACCTTAGTTGATAAAAACTGTGTAAGGCCTGCAAGTATCGGAATGATCCAAGCGATATTTATATGGTTCATTCCCTGCCAAGGCGCCACAGATAAATCAATTCCCAAAAATGAATTCATCTGCTTAATAAGCGGAACGCTTGTATTCAATACATCACTCATACTTGGGAATGTCTCACCAAGTTTAGTCCACTTCTCAGGTGTGAACTTATATAATAAATCTATAACCTTATTTGTAACAGTATAGTCGTTGTTCTCTACAGGAAGTCTGACCGCTTTTGCCATATCACTGATTTTATTGATATAATCAGGCTGTTGCATAAGAGAATTTGCTACATTCTCAAAAACTCCGCGAACACTTGTAACATACGCCGGAATTCTATATATAACCTGATACAGACCGAACAATATAGGCATCTGTATAAGAAGCGGAAGACAACCGCCGGTCATACTTGTACCATACTTACTGTATACGGCTCTGGTCTCGGC
>NZ_DBHIEQ010000003.1:62362-69026 GCF_057250505.1 Lachnoanaerobaculum sp.
GGTCTCGGCATTCATCTTCATTGCCGACTCATTATCTGTTTTGCCTTTATACTTATCCTGTATAGCCTTTATTTCAGGCTGAATTACAGCCATAAGCTTCTGAGATTTTTGCTGTTTTATAGTAAGAGGAATCATTATAACATTTATCACTATTGTAAATACAATAATTGCGATACCGATATTTGTTATTCCTATATCAAATATCAAATTCATTATAAATCCCAGTATTTCAGCAAACCAACCTATAATAGGCGTACTTGACTTTGTTAATAGTACAATGTCCAAGCTAATACCTCCAATATTTATTAGATTTTCTAAAATAAACTTATCATTTTCTATGGTACAGGGTCATAGCCTCCCTTTGCTAAAGGATTGCACCTTAAAATTCTCCAAATACTAAGCAGTGTACCCTTTATTATGCCGTGCTTTTTCAAAGCTTCTATGGCATACTGTGAACAGGTAGGAGTATAAATACAATGCGTTCTGACCTTCAGCGGTGACAGAAATATCTGATAGAACCTAATAAGCTTAATCATTCCTGTTTTTATTAAGCTATTTAATTTTTTCAACATCTTCTTTGTCCAGTCTATGTGATTTTAGCAAATGTAAATAGGCACTTTCAAGCTTATGATAATCCTTCACATCTGCACCTACTCGAACTACTACTATTATATCTAATCCCTTTTTCTCTATCTTATTCAGCCTAAAAATCTCTCTAAGCTTTCTTACAAATGTATGCCTGACCACACTGTTGCCATTTTTCTTTGAAACCGATATGCCTATTCTGTTATAGGCAAGTTCATTCTTATATACATACATAACAAGAGCTTTATTGGCATATGACTTTCCATTCTTATAAACCTTTTGAAAATCAGCATTACTTCTTAAAGACGGAAAATTCTTCACACAAACTCCTTGATGCCTCTTGCATCATAACTGAAAACTGATATCGGGCAGCATATCATACCCGACAATAGTCGTAAACTAAAGGGATAGTCATAAGACTATCCCTAAGTAATCTTCGACAGATAATTTCTTTGCTATAAACTAGCACTCATCTGTTTTGGCTTTTGCCTTATTTTTTTAAGCTGATAATCTAGCTCTTCCCTTTGCTCTTCTGGCAGCTAAAACTTTTCTACCACCGGCAGAACTCATTCTTGCTCTAAAACCGTGAACCTTAGATCTTTGTCTCTTCTTAGGTTGGAATGTCATTTTCATGGTCTGGCACCTCCTTACTTCTTTTCGTTTGTCTAGTCTTTCTCAAGTCTATGTTCTTCACTTTCTAAAGAACGCACCCTAGTATTATAGTAAAATAAGCCTTACAAGTCAATAGCTTTATCGTTCTTCACTGATTTTTAATAATGTTCCTGCAATTGCCAAAGTTAAGATTGCAGATACTATCGCTTCTGCCACTCCCTGTGTACCTATAATACCTACTATTACATATGGAAGCTGTGACACCTCTCTTCCTGTTGCTGAAGCATAATGCTGTCCGAACAAAAAATAGATTCCGCTCATTACCAAAATAGTATTGGTGACAGCCGCCATAGCTCCGGATACCAACAGTGCAATCTTTATCTTTCCTGTTTTTCTGATTGCATTGAATACAAGTGCAGCCACTATACCTACAAGTATTCTTGGAACAAAGCATACTATGATTGATCTTATTCCACCTGTATATCCTGCTATTGCAGGTGCGAACGGTGAAAAGCAAAATGATGTAGGGTTCGGCATAAATGTATTCTTCCACATGCTTCCAAGTGCAAATACAAAGCCAAGTCCTGCTCCCTCTTTTACACCAAGTAAAATGGCACCTATGGCTACCGTCACATGAATGATTGTCGCATTCATAATTCCAAGCGGTATAAATCCTAAAATAGGTACCAGTGTCTGGATAATAATGATTGCTATAAAGATAGCCATTATTACCATCTTCTTTGTCTTTTGATAAGAATCTCTCTTCATCTTTTTCTCCTCTCGCTACTATTCCTATTGGATATAATGCACTTAATATTATAACTTTAAACTCCTTTATTATCAATAATCTTATTACACTTTAATAAGTCCGTTTTTTAGATTCAAACCGCCATAGCCCAATAATAAATAATACTGTCAATACACGATATATTGCAGAATTTTCACTATAATAGGAAGAAAAAAGTTAAAAAAATATCCACATCAAAAAACTTTTCAACATAATTATCCACATTTATAACTTTCAAAACCCTTTTTCACAGTTAACTGTTAGCAATTCACTTATCCACATTTTGTTGATAAGATGTGGATAAGTGAATGTACTATTATGTGGATATCCTCTTTAAAGCCTTATTCTAAGCCATTTACGTTGTCAACATCGTTTTCCACACTCTGTGTATAACTACACTTATCCACGCTTTTTAGCCACAAAACCGTATGGATAATTTGAGAATATCTTTTTATTCACTCAGTTATCCATATCTTTGTGAACATTTATGTGGACAACTTTGTTTTCCGACCGTTATTTCCATTGATATGACCACATTTTTTTGCTATACTTTAATCAGTTAGAAGTATCCCAAAGGAGTAAAAAGAATGATAGACAAGATCAAATCAAATTGGGAAAATATAATCACTTTTTTAAGAGACGATTACGAACTTTCCCCTGTATCATTCAATACGTGGATAAAGCCCATGATTCCGACATCAATTGAGAAGGACTCAAGGGGAAATTTCACACTTATCATTACGGTTCCTTCGATGCCTTTTAAAACTTATGTTACAAAAAAATATTCCCTATATTTGGCTGTTGCAATAGAGGAAATTACCTTAATTAAATGTAACATTGTTTTTAAAGAAAAAAACGAACAGGAATCACAAAAAATCCCTAAAAAGTTAATAGACAACAAGAGACATCCGGTAAACAACCTTAAACTCTTAAGTGCCAACCTAAATCCCGCTTATACCTTTGACACCTTTGTTGTAGGAAAAAGCAACGATCTGGCACATGCAACCGCTGTGGCCGTAGCTGAGTCTCCGGGAAGCCAAAATCCGGGCGAGCACTACAATCCCTTCTTTATATATGGAGGTGTCGGACTCGGAAAAACTCACTTGATGCACTCCATTGCACATTACATTTTGGAGCATAACCCGGATGCCAATATTTTATATGTCAGCAGCGAAAAATTCTTAAACGAATACATCGATGCATTAAAAAACAGCAATCTGGCTGAATACCGTGCAAAATATCGCAATGTAGACGTACTTTTAATAGACGATATTCAGTTTATCGGAGGCAAAGACGCTATTCAGGAGGAGCTTTTCCATACCTTTAACGCGTTGTACGAACAAAAAAAGCAGATCATACTTTCTTCAGATAAACCTCCTATGGAGCTGAAAAACCTTGAAGAAAGACTTCGTTCCAGATTTGCCTGGGGTGTTGCGGTAGAGATTTTTTCTCCTGACTTTGAGACCAGAATGGCGATACTTCGAAGCAAGGAAGAACGAGACGGCAAAAATATAGATAATGAAGTAATCCAATTTATCGCTACCAATATAAAGAGCAACATCAGAATGCTTGAGGGAGCTCTCAATAAGCTTTATGCAATGAGCAGGCTAAATAAAAATCAGGAAATAGATATAGATTTGGCAAAGTCGGTGCTTAAAGACATGATAACACCTGATGCGCCTACCAAAATTACTTCAGAATATATCGCTACCGTAGTTGCCGATCACTTCAATATCACTGTAGCTGAATTAAAAGCCAAAGGACGAAAAGAACCGGTAGCCACTGCAAGACATATTACGGTATACCTTTGCAGAAAGATGACTAATGATACACAGACAAAGATAGGCCAATTTTTAGGAGACAGAGATCACTCCACGATAGTCAATTCCGAGGATGTAATCACCAAGAGAATCACCTCGGACAGTGAGCTGAATCAGACGATTGAAACTATCAAAAAAAAGATTTCTCCACAATAATCCAAATTATATGGGTAATTGTCAAACATAGCGATGTTTACAAAAAATCGCAAAAAAGCAAGTGTTTACAAGGCTTTCAAGACTTTTACACTTATCCACACCCTATAATAATACTAATACTAAAATATATTTAAATATTTGACATGGCAAAGCGTCGCTTGTTTTTGCCAAAGCCGGAGGAAAAATGAATTTAAAATTTCAAAAAGCACAATTGGTAAATGCACTCAGTATAGTTATGAAAGCCGTATCTACCAAGACATCAAGCGTTATTTTAGAATCAATACTTATAAGTGCATCAGATAACAGAGTTGTTTTAGATGCTACAGACACGGAACTTTCAATTCAAACAGAGGTTGACGCTGTAATAGTAAAAGCAGGAGGTGTTGTACTTAATGCCAAGCTTTTTTCTGAAATTGTCAGAAAGTTCGACAGTACCGAATCTTTGATAGAGTTGGATGTTGACAATGACTTTAAAACTACAATCAGATGTGAACAGGCGGTATTTAATATTATGGGCATCGATCCGGTAGAATTTATACCGATGCCTAAGATTGACAGAGATGCTTTTATAAGTTTGTCTCAGTTCAGTCTAAAGGAGGTAATCCGTCAGACAGAATTTTCGACTGCAATAAGTGATATTAACAGAATGATGGGCGGTGAGCTTATAGACGTAAAGAACAATGTTGCAAAGTTTGTGACTCTTGACGGACACAGAATGTCTATCAGAAATATTGAGCTTATGGGCGAATATGAAGATCAAAAATGTGTGGTACCTATAAAATCCTTACAGGAAGTCATGAGGATAATAGACAGCGATACTCAAAAGAATGTTAATATATATTTTTCAAAGGATCATATACTTTTTGAGTTTGACAGAACGTTGGTGCTTTCAAGAATTCTTGACGGAGAATTTTTCAGAATTGAGAGTATGTTGTCAAATGACTATAATACAAAGGTAAATGTCAGCAGGCTTAAATTACAAAGTGCTATTGAGCAGTCTATGATACTTATCAGAGAGAATGAGCATAAGCCTATGATACTTGATATTGAAAACGGTATGCTAAAGCTGTCCGTAAATTCCTCACTCGGATTTATGGATGCCAAGGTGAATATTGAAAAGAGCGGAAGTGATCTTAAGATTGCCTTTAACCCTAAGTTTTTGGTAGATGCACTTAAAGTTATTGATGACGATTTTGTAAATATATATTTTACAAATGCAAAGTCTCCGTGCTTTATAAGAGATGATAAGAATACATACACATATCTTATATTGCCGGTTAATTTTATCGGATAGGAGTAATATGCAGGAAGTAAGAATTAGAGATGAATATATAAAGCTTGAGCAGGCTATGAAGCTTGCAGGTGCCGTGTCTATGGGCTCTGAAGCCAAGATGGTAATACAGGCCGGTGAAGTTTTGGTAAACTCCGAAGTGGAGCTTAGAAGAGGTAAGAAGCTCAGAGACGGAGATATTTTCACATACGAAAACAATGATTATAGAATCGTTGGAGCTTAAGGACTACAGAAACTATGAGAATTTGGATATAAAGCTTTCAAGCGGAGTAAATATATTCTACGGTGACAACGCACAGGGAAAGACCAATATTTTGGAGTCCATATACCTTGCCACCACTTCAAAATCTCATAGAGGAAGTAAGGATAAGGATATCATAAGATTTGGTGCAGGTGAGTCACATATAAAGCTTATGATAAAGAAAATGGATGCGTCTGTCAGGCTTGATATGCATATAAAGAAAAACAAGGCTAAGGGAGTGGCCATCAACGGCATCCCGATAAGGAAGCTGAGTGAGCTTTTCGGTACCTGCAATGTGGTATTTTTCTCACCTGAGGATTTGAATATCATAAAGAGAAGTCCCAAGGAGAGAAGAAATTTTGTAGATATGGAGCTTTGTCAGCTGAATAAGGTCTATGTGTCCGCTTTGGTTACTTACAATAAGGTGCTTGATCAAAGGAACAAGCTTCTTAAGGAAATAGGCTTTAAGCCCGGATTGGAGGACACTTTAGATATCTGGGATATGCAGCTTGTAAAGTACGGAGCGAATTTGATTTCTTACAGAGAAGAGTTTGTAAAAAAGCTGAATGAAGTTATTTTTGATATACATTCAAGACTTACAGGTGGTGAGAAGATAAAAGTAATCTATGAGAAAAATATAGAAAAAGATAATTTTGAAGCCGAGTTGAGAAAATCAAGGACAAATGATATAAAGTATAAGACTACAAATGTCGGACCGCATAGAGATGATTTTTCATTTTTTTTAAATAATGAAATGGATCTGAAGAAGTTCGGTTCACAGGGGCAGCAAAGAAGCCTTGCACTGTCACTCAAGCTTTCCGAGATAGAGCTTATTAAGGTCAGATACGGTGAGTTTCCGGTATTATTGCTTGATGATGTGTTATCAGAGCTGGACGGCAAGCGTCAAAGTCATCTGCTTGAGTCTATAAGGCATATACAGACCCTTATTACCTGTACCGGTGTTGAAGATTTTTTGAATAAATCTTTGGATATCGGCAAGGTGTTTAATGTAACAAACGGTATTGTAAAAGAATCTGAATATAAATAATATTGTATACAAAGATTTTGTAAATAGAATTGTATTAGTCATAAATGCATTTTTCTTTATGTATTTTTATACAGATACAAAATAAGTGAGAAAATATATTAATTGTTTAATTTTAATATATTTA